>JAGTVF010000120.1 GCA_018224315.1 Desulfobacterales bacterium
CATATCCCAGGGCCAGTTCCGCAAAATAGGGTTTGACCTCCTGGATTTCAGCAATCATGTGGATCTGCTCCGCCTTTTGTTCCAGGCCGAAGGTCTTGAAACGAGCGGTATCCACGGCGTTTAAGCTGCGGATGTTGCGCTGGGAGGCCAAAAGATCCGACAGGGAAAAGGGCCCGCCTTGCCTGATGGCCATTTCCCGGGCCAGGATCCGTCGCCGTGTGTGAAAATTGCCGGTAAAAAAGGTTTCCCCCATTGTTGCCGCAGGGCCCGGGTCAATGATGTAGGCAATGTCTGCCCCGGTTTTGTCCGGATTTATGGAAACCCGGGGTTCAACTGTCACATGGGGATGTCCCTGCTCTGAAACCGCCTCTGCCAGAGCGGTTTGATCCTCCTTGACCAGATACTGCCGAAACGGTGTCCCGGGCTTCATCTCCAGCATGTCCACGGCCCGATCCCTGTCAATCAGGTCCTTGCTGTCCACGCTCACTTCATTGACTATGGTCGCCGGGCCTTCATCAATTTCGATCTGCACCGAGACAAGGGTGGTGTCCGGTTTGTCCGGGGCCTTGCGGGTGTCTGTGCTGTAATGGATTTGCGCGTTTCTGTGGCCGGCTTCCACGTACATGGCATTGATTGCGCGCAGGTCCTCCCTGAGCACATCCTCTGAGTAGGCGCCGGAATAAAGCAGTCCCGGCAGTGCGGTCAGCATCTGGTTTTGTATGTGCTGGTCTTCAAATTGGCGGTTTCCGGAAACAGAAACAGAATCCACCATGTGAAAAGGGCCTTCGGTGATCTCAAAGACAATGGGTTTGACAGGCGGCCGGTTTTGTTGGATTGGTTTTTCTTCAGTCCGGGTTTGGACCTCCGGATATCCGCGGGATTGGTAGCGTTTTTTGATGTTCCGGACGCTTTTTCGCAGACCCAGTCCGTTTTTGTTGCCTTCGGTGAAAAGCACCAGGTCCTTTTTCAGGGTCATGTTCCAGAAGGCCTGATTTCCCTTAAACGAAACTTCGTACAACGGACCCTCATCTATTGTAAAGCGTATCCGCACATTGCCGTTTTTGGAATTTTTCTGCACTTCGGCATCAATTTTGGCTTCCGCAAAACCCTTGCCCCGGTAAAACTGTTCCAGGGCTTTGATATCATCTCTGAGCTTATCGTCCACAAACCGCGATGGCCCGCCCAGCAGCAAAGAAGACTGCCAGGTGGAAAGCCGCATCTTGAGCCGGGCGGATGAAAACGCCTGATTTCCGTCAAACCGGACGGCTTCCACGTGGTAAAACGGTCCCTTGTCGATTTTCAGATCCAGTATGCAATCATTGCTGCCGGGGTTCTTTTTTATGGCAACAGAAGCGTTGGGCCGGATGTAGCCCTCGTCGGCAAACAGGGATTTTACCCGGGTTTCCTGATCCGGTAGATCTTCCGGCACACAGGGGTCTCCTTCGGCAATGGACATGGCGTTTCGGATCTCGCGCTCCAGCAGGGGAAAGCCCCCCTTGATCCGGATGTTTTGGATCCGTTCACGCGGGGTCAGCCGGAAGACCACTTCCATGGGATCGGCTGTCCAGTCCGGATCCGGAATGTCCACGGCGGCAAAAAGCCCGGAGCGTTTGAGCGACTCTATGGACCGGGACAAACGCTGGTCTGAAAAGGACTTTCCCGGCTTAACGGCGATTATGCCCCGGGCGATATCGGAGAGTCTTTGCGCATCTTGCTGATCTCCGGTGATTTCAATCTTCACCGCATCCACCACCGGCTCCGGCAGGGCGGCCTGCTGCGCGCAAAACGCCGATGATCCCGTCATCCAGATCGCCAGGGCGCAAATGCCGCATATAAAGAAAACAGGAAAAAACTGGCGGAGAAATTTTGTCATTGCGATTTTTTTCATTCTTACCGGAACTCCAGCCGATAGCGCATTTCTCCGCCAAAATCGCCTTCAGAGTCCTGGAAGGCGTTGACCGAGAGGTTTTCCAGAAGCTTGTAGATGCCCGTGCTCTGCTGCACCAGTTCGCCGCTTTTGCGCTCAACCCCGTATTTGACAGTCAGGCGCCGGGAAAGCTCCTTTCCCAGGGTCACCTGCATTTGTTCGCTTTCCTCGGCCTCTGTAGCGTTTCGCCTGTATTCCACCTCCACTATGTCCAGGCCGGTGCCACGCCTCAGGCGGCTTTCCAGGGGGCCGGTGACCAGACGGGCCAGCATTTGCTCCGGTGAGGCCGCGCCCCCGGAGCCGCTGCCGATTTCCCGGGTGGTTCGGCCGGTGGCCAGCAGGGAAATGATATCCTCGTCTTCCTCGGGCGGGGTGGAGGAAAGTGCAAAATCAAGATTTTCGGGTGTTCCCGTGATTTCCAGGACAATGATCCACTGCCGGATTTCGGCTTCGGCCCGGATGTCGACCTCTGGTTCGATCCGGTAGGGGTCCACAAAGTCGATGACGCCTTTTTGCACATCAAACTCGGTGTTGCGGTAAGACACCGTGCCCTGCGTGACCTCGGCCCGGCCCGTTAGCACGGGGTTTTCCAGAGTTCCGCCCAGGGTAAGCTGGGGGCGCACGGTAAGCAGGGCCACGTTGTTGTCCACCATAAAGGGGGTTCTGTGCCCAAGGGAGACGTCAAAGGAGAGGTTTTTGACAAAAGGTGCATCAATATCCGGTATCCGGCTGCGCACCGGGCTTTGGCGTCTTCGCTTGCCCAGTTCGCCTGCCGCATGAAGCAGGCTGAGGTTGAAGTCCCTGTAATAGGTGCCTTCCAGCAGCACCACATCGCCGGTCAGGGCCGCCTGGTCCGGGGTGCCGGAAAAGTTGAGATCCGCATTGAGCTTCAGATCAAGGGTGTCGGGCACCTCCACGGGCAGCGCCCGGGCCCGGATGTCCACGTTTGTCCTGACAGGTGCGTAGTTGTCAAGCTCGGCTGTTCCGTTTACGGAAAACTCGCCCTGGTTGATCCGGCCTGAGAGCCCGGAGACTGTGAGGGCTTTTTGCCTCAGCCGGATGCGGCCGTTTAGGGAATGCACACGCTGTGCTGTTTGCGCAATGGCAAAGCCCGCGTCCTGTAGATTGATTTCAGCAAAAATTTCCGGATCAGCAATGCTGCCGCCGATTTCAGCCGAAAGCAGGGCCTTTCCTTCAGGCGCCTCGATTTCGGGGTAGAATTGCGCGGCCAGCTTTGCCGGCAGAACGCCTTGGGCAGTGATGCGCATGTTCCGGTCCAGCCCCCCGGTGCCCCGGATTGCCAGGGAACCTTCCTGAAACAGGGTGATGCGGTTTTCCGGCAGATTTATTTGCCTGTTTTCAAGCGAGGCAGTAAGGCCTTCGGCGGAAAGGATTTGTTTTTCATGGAAAAACAGTTCAAGGGCGGGCAGATCCAGCTCCGCTCGCGCATTTTCAATATTTGCCGCGTTTCCTTCTGCCTGCAGGCTGCCGGTGACAGCCCCGGAAAAACCGTCCATGCCGGCCAGCCTGAAAAAGGGGGCCAGCCGTGTTCCGGAAAACTGTGCCCGGGCCCGGAAATCCCGGGTGGAAAGCGTGTAGGTCCCGTTTAGGGCAAAGGGTTCGGATATGGTTAACCTTGCCTTTGAGTCGGCCAGCCCGGCGCCTATCTCCATGTCCGGGATCTTCCTGCC
>JAGTVF010000121.1 GCA_018224315.1 Desulfobacterales bacterium
AATCCGGCAATACGCCAAAGACAATCAATTGCCCTGCGTGGGGCAGATCCCCTTTGATCCGGCCATGACCAAATCCATGGTCCAGGCCCGGACCCTGTTTGAATATGATGACAAGGCCCCGGCCTGCCAGGCCGTGCGCGAAGTCTGGGAGGCAGTGGGAAAACACATGGCGTAAATCCCGGGTCAGGTGTTCAAAGTTCAAGGTTCAGGATTCACGGACTCAGGATTTAAACTTCTGCCGGAAACAGGCATTTGAAAAATGCTTGTTTCCGGTTTTTGTTTTCTGTAGAAAAAAGATTTCCGTACCTTGATGCCCTTTTATGGTAAATTTGCCTCTTTGCTGAAGGAAAAAATGCCTCTTACCCGGCAGCAGAAAGCTTATCTCTATGCCGGGGCCACGGTTTTGCTGTGGTCCACGGTGGCCTCTGCGTTCAAGCTGTCTTTGCGCCACCTCCACCCCCTGCAACTGCTGTTGTGGGCCGATGTGTTCTCCATTTTGTGCCTGGGGGTGATACTGGGGATATCCGGCAAATTCCGACTGCTGGCGGCCTATTCCAAAAACGACCTTATGCGGGCCGCAGGCCTTGGGACCTTAAACCCTTTTTTATACTACGTGATCCTGTTTGCCGCCTATGACCTGCTGCCGGCCCAGGAGGCCCAGCCCTTAAACTACACATGGGCCATCACCCTGTCGCTTCTGGCCATCCCCCTGCTCAAACAACCCATCGGCGTCCGTGAACTGGCGGCCATTTTTATCAGCTACCTGGGCGTGGTCATTATCTCCACCCATGGCGATCCGCTGGCCATGCAATTTTCCAGCGGCCCGGGCGTGGCCCTGGCCCTGGGCAGCACCGTGGTTTGGGCCCTGTACTGGATCTACAGCACACGGGACCATCATGATCCGGTGGCCGGGCTTTTTTTAAATTTTGTTTTTGCCCTTCCCCTGATCCTGGCGGCCTGCACCATTTTTTCCGATCCCCGGCCGGCTTCGGTCCCGGGACTGATCGGGGCGGCATATGTGGGCGTCTTTGAAATGGGCATCACCTTTGTGCTGTGGTTAAACGCCCTGAAATTAACCCAAAGCACTTCGCGGATCAGCACCCTGATTTTTTTTTCACCGTTTCTTTCTCTGTTCTTTATCCACCTGCTGGTGGGCGAAACAATCCGGGTATCCACGGTTGCCGGGCTGGTGATGATCGTGGCCGGCAGTCTGATCCAGCGTGCCTCTGCGCCGAAAAGCGCTCATTGATATTGACTCCCGGGCCCGGGTTCGGTATGAACAGCTATTGCCGTTTTATCAACCCAATTATAAAACCAGACCCATAGACAAAAGGAGAAACGGGAGATGAAAAAACTGCTGTTTTTACTGCTGGCCGGCATTGTGGCGGCAACCGCCACCCCGGCGCTTGCCCAGGACACCATTAAAATCGGACTCATGTGCCCCCTGACCGGCTCCTGGGCCGCCGAGGGCAAGGACATGAAACAAATCGTGGAACTGCTGGCCGACCAGGTCAACAATCAGGGCGGCCTGCTGGGAAAAGACGTCAAGGTGGTCATTGGTGATGACGGCGGCGATCCGCGAACCGCCGCCCTGGCCGCCCAGCGCATGGCCACCCGGGACGTGGCCGCTGTGGTCGGCACCTACGGCTCCTCGATCACCGAAGCCTCCCAAAACATTTACGCCTCGGCCAACATCATCCAGGTGGCAAACGGTTCGACTGCCGTGCGCCTGACGGAAAAAGGCCTGCCCTATTTTTTCCGAACATGTCCGCGGGATGACGAACAGGGCCGGGTAGCGGTCAAAACCCTGCTGGATTCGGGTTATGAAAACATCGCCATCCTCCATGACAACACCACCTACGCCAAGGGCCTGGCAGACGAGGCCAAAAAGCTGCTGGATGAAAAAGATGTCAATATCGTGTTCTTTGATGCCCTGACCCCGGGTGAGCAGGATTACGGCACCATTTTGAGCAAGATGAAAACCAAGGACCCGGACGTGGTCTTTTTTACCGGCTATTACCCTGAGGCAGGGCTCATGCTCAGACAAAAAATGGAAAAAGGCTGGGATGTGCCCTTTATCGGCGGCGATGCCACAAACAACCCGGATCTTGTCAAGATTGCCGGCAACAAGGCGGCAGAAGGCTTCCGGTTTCTCTCCCCGCCTGTGCCTGGTGATCTGCCCACTAAGGAAGCCCGGGAATTTATGGAAGCATATGCTGCCAGATATCAGAGCACCCCGGGTTCCATCTGGGCGGTGCTGGCCGGCGACGGATTCCGGGTCATCGTTGAGGCCATCAAACAGACCCAGAGCACAGACACTCAGAAAATGGCCGATTACCTGCACAAGGAAATGCAGGATTTTCCGGGGCTGACCGGCGATATTGCCTTTAACGAAAAAGGCGACCGCATCGGCGATGTCTACCGGGTCTACCGGGTGGATGCAAACGGCAACTTCGTGCTGACGGAGTAACCCGGAATTGGAGCAGTTTTTTACACAGCTGACAAACGGGCTGGCCGTGGGCGGGATATATGCCCTGATTGCCCTGGGCTACACCATGGTCTACGGGGTGTTAAAGCTCATTAATTTCGCCCACGGCGACCTGTTTACCATCGGCGCCTACCTCGGCCTGACCCTGCTCACCTCCCTGGCACTGACCGACCACATCGGGGGGCTCGCCGGGGTCCTGCTGCTGGCGGTAATGGCCATGGGGCTTGTGGGCATCATCGGCATTCTGCTGGACCGGGCCGCATACAAGCCTCTTCGGACTTCGCCGCGGCTGTCTGCTGTGGTATCGGCCCTGGGGGCCTCCATTGTGCTTTCCAACACGGTGATGCTGGTCTATGGACCGTCTACCCGGGTTTACCCTCAGGGACTGCTGCCTTCCCAGGTTTTTTATATCTTCGGCCTGCCCGTGCCGGTGATGCGCTTTGTGATCCTGGCCGCATCCATTGTTCTGATGATCGGGCTCTACGTGTTTATCCAGCGCACGAAAATCGGCACGGCCATCCGGGCTGCAGCCATTGACCAGGATGCGGCCCGGCTCATGGGCATTAACGTGGACCGGGTGATCATGCTGGTATTTTTCATCGGCCCGGCTTTGGGCGGGGCCGCCGGCGTAATGGTGGGACTTTATTATGGTCAAATCACTTTCACCATGGGCTGGACCTACGGCTTAAAAGCCTTTACTGCTGCCATTCTCGGCGGGATCGGAAACATTCCCGGCGCCATGGTGGGCGGCCTGCTCCTGGGGGTAATCGAGGCGCTTGGCGCCACCTATATCTCCATGGCGTGGAAAGACGCCATTGCCTTTTTCGTGCTGATTCTGATTTTAATCGTCCGGCCCACGGGCCTGCTGGGTGAACGGGTGGCGGAGAAAATATGAAACTTGCGGCCGGCCGGATCAAAAAACCCGCATATGGGGCCATCATCCTGCTGTGGATGATCGCCCCGCTGTTTATCGGCAAATACTGGACCGATGTGCTAAACAACGTGGCCATCTATGCCCTGCTGGGCTTGTCATTAAACATTATCCTGGGCTACGGGGGCATGTTTCACATGGGGCATGCCGCATTTTATGCCGTTGGCGCCTACACCACCGCCATTATCAATACGGCCTGGGGGGTGCCGGTTTTGTGGCTCATGCCAGCAGCCGGACTGGCCGCCGGGCTTTTTGCTCTGGTGGTGGCCCGCCCCATTATCCACCTGCGGGGCGATTACCTGCTGATTGTCACCATCGGCATGGTGGAAATCGTGCGCATTGCCCTGATCAACAACGTATTTGGCATCACCGGCGGGGCCAACGGCATCTTCGGAATCGACAGCCCTTCGGTTTTCGGCTTTCAAATCAACGGCATCGTGGCCCCGGCCCATTATTTTTACCTGGTCACGGCTTTTCTGGCCATTACCATTGTCTTGTTTTACCTGCTGGAAAACTCGCGCTTCGGCCGGGCGCTGAAATTTCTGTGCTCCGATGAAGTGGCCGCCGAAGGCTCGGGGATCAACACTGCCGGGTACAAACTGGCCGCCTTTGTCATCGGCGCGGTCTGGGCCGGCATGACCGGCACCCTGTATGCCTCCAAGATGGGGTTTATCTCGCCGGAGTCTTTTTCCTTCTGGGAATCGGTGGTGATGTTTATGATCGTCATCCTTGGCGGTTCCGGAAATATTGCCGGCGTTTTGCTGGGCGCGGCGCTGATCATCGGACTGCCGGAAATTTTCCAGGGGCTTCAGCAATACCGCCTGCTGATTTTCGGCCTGGCCTTGATGATCATGATGATTTTCCGGCCCCAGGGAATTTTGCCCCCCAAACCCCGAAGCTATCCCATTGACAAGCTGGAAAAAAATGAGGTGTCTTTGTGAGCCTGCTTCAGGTCGACAATCTCACCAAGCGATTCGGCGGGCTGCTGGCGGTAGACAATGTCAGCTTTGCAGTGCCCGAAGGAGCGGTGTTCGGTCTGATCGGACCCAACGGGGCGGGCAAGACCACGGTTTTCAACCTGATCACCGGAAACTACGAGCCCAACGACGGCTCGGTTTCCTTTGACAACCGGGACATCACGGCCCGGCCCACCCACTGGATCGTATCTGCAGGCATTGCCCGGACCTTTCAAACCATCCGCTTGTTTGCCAATATGGCCGTGATTGAAAACGTGCTGGCCGGATGTC
This sequence comes from Desulfobacterales bacterium, assembly GCA_018224315.1. Classification (GTDB taxonomy): domain Bacteria; phylum Desulfobacterota; class Desulfobacteria; order Desulfobacterales; family Desulfosalsimonadaceae; genus Desulfosalsimonas. Next base: position 4,667 of record JAGTVF010000121.1, read on the forward strand.
ATTGCCGATTGCGCTCGGGCCCGGTGGCCTCCATGCTGCGGCTGCCCCGCCAGCACAAAGAAGAGCGCCAGGCCCTGGCCAAATCCATGGCAGAACTGGAATTTGTCGGGCTTTTGGACCAGGCCGACAACCTGGCCCGCAACCTTTCTTACGGCAATCAGCGTCTGCTGGAAATTGCCCGGGCCCTTGCCTCGGATCCCAAGCTAATCATTCTGGACGAACCGGCCGGGGGAATGAACGAGCTGGAAACCGCCGCCCTGGTCTCCTTAATTGCCCGGATTCAGGCCCGGGGGATCACCGTGCTTTTGATCGAGCACGACATGAGCCTGGTGATGAAGGCCTGCGAACAGTTGGTGGTGCTGGAATACGGCAAAAAAATCGCCGGGGGCCCGCCTGCAGAAATCAAGAAAAACCCCCTGGTGATCGAAGCCTACCTGGGCAGCGACGACGAAGACTTTTAAACCAATCAGCAAGGGACCTTATGCTGGAAGTCAAAAACCTGCATGTCTCATACGGTAACGTGCAAGTCCTCCACGGCATTGAGCTTTCAGTGGACCAGGGGGAAATCGTCACGCTGCTGGGAGCCAACGGGGCAGGAAAATCCACCACTTTAAATACCATCTGCGGGCTGGTGCGTCCCACTGACGGAGAAATCCGTTTTGACGGCGAGGCCATCCACAAGCTGCCGGCATTTAAAATCGTGTCCAGAAAAATCACCCAGGCACCCGAAGGCCGCCGGATATTCGGCACGCTCACGGTTCAGGAAAACCTTGACTTAGGAGCGTTTACTTCCAGGAATCAACACCGGGTCAAAAAGAGTCTGGAATGGATTTTGGAGCTGTTTCCGCGCCTGGCCGAACGCCGGGACCAGCTGGCCGGCACCCTGTCAGGCGGGGAGCAGCAGATGCTGGCCATTGGCCGGGCTTTGATGTCGAATCCAAGGCTCCTGCTGCTCGACGAACCCAGCCTCGGCCTGGCACCGGTGCTGGTTCGCCAAATCTTTAAAACCATCCGCCAGATCAATGAGGCCGGCGTCACAGTGGTGCTGGTGGAACAAAACGCCCGGGTGGCCCTGAAACTGGCCAACCGGGGCTATGTCATGGAAGTGGGCCATATTGTCATGGCCGATTCCGCCCCAGCCCTGCTGGAAAACCCCGATGTGGTGCAGGCCTACCTGGGTGCCGGGGATTTGTGATCCATCGGTTCACCGGGCTGTCTTGATGGCTGCAGCCGCAGCAACCCCCCAGATCCAATTGAAAAACACTACAAATACCGGCGTTAGCGTGCCCAGGGCCATGCCGCCCATGCCCTTTCCCGCATCCGGAAAAATCACCAGCAGCTGAACAATGGTGGGCAGCAGGCTCAGCAGGCTGCCCTTTAGCACCAGGTTGGACCGAAACAGGGGAAGAACAAACACCAAACCCCAGATCCCGCCCCAAACAATGCGGCCGTAGAGCCACTGGGCGCTCAGTGCCGGAGCAATGGCCACCCCTGCGGCTTTTGTGATCCCGATATCCCCGAAAAACCACACCACAAGACTGTTTGCAACAGCCCCGATGCAGCCGGCAGTAAAATATATAAACAAATTTTTCATTTTTGCTTCCTCATTGGCTGTAATGATTTTGAATTGATGGGGCCTAACGCCGGTATAAATCCGAAATAGGCTGCATCCGCTGCCGGATCGTGCCGGTTTCCACGGCTTCCATGAAATCCTCGGCCAGATGGCGGCCCTGATCAACGACCCGGCGCCAGCAATCCATTCGCTTGTCATCCTGTCGGGCAAAAGTGTAGAAATCGTTTCTGTCGGCAATCTTGCCCATGGGCAGCCGGGTGACAAAATCCGCAGACGGGGTGATCATCAAGACATTGTCCATAACGGAAAAATCCGGCCGGCGCCAGAAAACCTGCTTGTCCAGCCAACCGGGCACCAGTTTTTCCGCGTAATGGGGAAACAGGACAATGCCTTGGCCTTCGGGCTGAAGATCAATATTGAGATGATAGTCCAGGATGCCCCCGTCGCGGTACATGCCCGCCGGGGCGCCGGGAATATTTTTTATGCCGGACATGAGCATGGGAATCGAGCCCGAAGCCATCAGGGCCGCCTTGAGATTGCTTTTGCCCAGGGGCACCCGGCGGATGGGAAATCCGTTCATGCTGTAAAAAGGCGGGCGCTGACGGGAATCATAAAACAGGGTCCGCTCGAAAAACAATCCCAGCCCCCTGCGGGATACCGCATTGGCGGCAGCCGCAAGCCCCAGTGCGGGTATCAGCCGGCATTTGCGGTCCGTGGCCGTCATCTTCCGGCATCGCACCGCCAGGATGTTGATCCGGAATGCGGGATTGGACAAGATCTGCTCCGGGCCTTCCCGGCCCAGCAGTTCATCCAGAATGCGTTCGAGTTCGGCATCAATGACTTCCGGCGGAGGATTGTCGGGATAAGCCTGCTGCATGTAGGCTTTTTCAAACCGTGCAATGGCCTCCACGGGATCTTTCTGGCAGGCTGCGGAGAAGCGCCAGGCCCCGATGGATGCACCCAGAAGAAAAAGCGGGGTATTGCGGACTGCCAGCCAGTTGCCGAATATGGCCCTGTCCAGATGGTTTAGCACCAGCCACTTGGGTCCGCCCGCAGCCCCGGCCATGACCTGCACATCTTCTGCAGACAGGCCTGCGCGCCGGATTTTTTCATATGCTTTTTTTCCGGCCCAAAAAGTCAGGGGCTGTCTTGTCATTTTATTTGCTTTCAGATCGGTCATACATGGTACAAACCCGGTTCTTGCCGCACTTTTTGGCTTCATACAGGCCCAGGCCCGCCATGCGCATCAGCTCGTTTAAATCCGTATACGCATCCTGTCTGGCCCCAACCCCGATGCTGACGGTCAACTCCTCCGAACTCATGCCGAAATCCTGCATCCGGATGCCGGCCACGGCCCGGCGCAGGCGTTCGGCCGCGGCACAGGCCGCATCCAGGTCCGTTCGGGGGAGAATCACCGCAAATTCTTCTCCTCCCATGCGCCCGGCCAGATCATTTTCCCGGATGGTATTGCGAATCTGATCGGCCACTGCCTTTAACACCAGGTCCCCGATTTCATGACCCAGCGCATCATTGACGCGCTTAAAATGATCCACATCAATAATCAAAAGCGAAACCGGCGTGCCGTAGCGCCCGGCCTGTGCCACATCACGCTGGGCCTGGCGGAAAAAGGCCCGTCGGTTGGAGATTCCTGTCAAGTCATCGGCGGTTGCCAGTTCATCGAGCTGCCTTTGAAAACGGTTGATCACCAGGGCATTGATCAGGAGCACCAGAGCCGTTACCAGCAGGCTGATCAACAGGTTTCGGTAAAGGCGGTATCTTAGCGTCCGGACAGTCGTATCCGTATTTTGTCCCGCCGGCGCTTCCTGGCGGCTGTCAAGGCTGATCCGGGCCGATGACGCACGGGCCGCACTGTTTTCCAGGCAGGCGATGCTGGTATAGTAGCCGGACAGGCAAATGGATAAAAACCCGGCCAAAAGAATCAGGCCGAGGAAACAGTTGAGTCTGGCTTTAATGCTTAGATGCGGCAATGCCTGCTCCGTTGTATTTCATGTAAACCCAAATTAAGCGTATCCACCCCTTATCGCATCCGGCTTCACACAAGACCTTTCAGATAGTTTTGCCGTTTTTCCTCCGGAAATTTTTCAATGGCATACCGCAGCATGGTACGGGGCATTTCCCGGTAATGGGATTTTAAAAACGTCTCTTCCACGGTCATGTCCCGCTTTCCGATTTCCCGCAGCATCCAGCCCACAGCCTTTTGAATCAGGTCCTCATTGTCGTTGACAAGAATTGCAGCGATGGCCAGGGCATCGGTGAAATCATTTTCCCGGATATAGGGCCAGGTGGCAATCATGGATATCCGCCGCTCCCACAGCAGATCCGAGGCGGCCAGTTCATAAAGGGGCCAGCGGCTGCGCTCCCGCAGATATGCCCCGGGTATCTGTCCGGCCGAAGCATCCACGAGGTCCCAGCTGTTGATGTGTTCCGTATGGGCCATGTAAAGATTGTAAATGGCCGTACGGTCCTCCTGGGAACCCTTGGCAAACTGCCGGATCAAAATCAACAGCGCCAGCATCCGGGCCTCATGATACGGAGTGCGCAGCAGACGGCCCGCATCGTGGATATGAATCGTGCGATGTTTTCCGGCAATTTTACGCAGTTCAGGCACCCGGATTCCCAGAAACCGGTCCTGCTCACCGTATTGCCCCCTTGCCGTCTTGAAAAACCGCTGAAGCCCTGCAGCGGATTGCGGATCTGCAAGGGCGTGCAACTCAGCCATCAAAGCAGACGCATCTGCGGGTTGGTCGCTCATGATCAAACACTTTCGGCTACAGTTTGTTTCAATTTTTCTGCATACCTTTTTCCGCCCAAAAAATCAACCGGTTGTTGCCTACCCCGGCAAAATTACTGACTTTTGGTAAAAATACTTGACATCCGAAACCAGGGTCCCTTATTTTGAGCATAGGCCCAGTTACAAAAAACTTTTTCAGCAACCATTTTATGTGGCCCTGGCAACAAGGACCAAAAAGGAGGCTTTGCAGATATGGCAGACGAACCCATCAAACTTGGCGGCGCCAAGAAAAGCATCTTCATGGACAAGGTCAAGCAGATTCTGCCCGAGGAGGGCAACCTGGATCTGTGCCTGACCTGCGGTGCATGCGCTTCAGGCTGCCCGGCCACCGGTCTGGAAGGACTTGATCCCAGAAAGTTTCTCCGCATGGCGGCACTGGGCATGGACGAGGAGATCAAAAGCACACCGTGGGTATGGATGTGCACCATGTGCCAGCGGTGCATCTACGTATGCCCCATGAAAATCAACATCCCCCAGCTCGTTTTTTATGCACGGGCAAGCTGGCCAAGGGATCAGCGGCCCAAGGGAATCCTGGGATCCTGCGATATAGCCCTGAAGGTGGATACCTGCAGTGCCATGGGCGCATCAGCAGAGGATTTCGAATTTGTGGTCGAGGACGTGCTTGAGGAGTACAAGGAAGCCCAGCCGGAATTTGCCGACATGGAAGCGCCCATAGACAAGCAGGGCGCGGAATTCTTCTTAAACCAGAACTCCCGGGAGCCGGTCACTGAACCCGACGAGATGGTCCCCCTCTGGAAGATCCTCCACCTTGCCGGCGTGAGCTGGACTTACGGGTCCAAGGGCTGGGGCGGGGAAAACTACTGCATGTTTCTCGCCGATGATGACGCCTGGAAGCACATCATCCAGACATCCACGGACAAGGCCCATGAACTGGGGTGCAAGACGTTTCTCAATACCGAATGAGGGCACGTCACATTCGCAGTCCGGGCCGGACTGCAAAAGTTTAACATCGAGCACCGTTTTGAAGTCAAAAACATCTACGAATACTATGCCAAATGGATTCGCGAGGGCAAGCTCAAGGTCAATTCCGACTGGAACAAGGACCTGAAGGTCAAATTCACCGTCCAGGATCCGTGCCAGATCGTTCGCAAAAGCTACGGCGATGCCATTGCCGATGATCTGCGCTATGTTGTCAAATCCTGCGTTGGAGAGGAAAACGTCATTGACATGACCCCCAACCACTCCAACAATTTCTGCTGCGGGGGCGGGGGCGGCTTTCTCCAGTCGGGATACAAGGACGAACGCCTGGAATTTGGCAAAATCAAGGACGACCAGATTCAGGCCACCAAGGCCGGCTACTGCATTGCCGGCTGCCATAACTGCCATGCCCAGATCCATGAGCTGAGCGAACATTACGGCGGCCATTACGGGGTGGTCCACCTGTGGACCATCATCTGCCTGTCGCTGGGGATTCTCGGACCCAATGAAAGAACCTATCTCAACGACGACTTAAAAGAGGTCAACGTGTTTCACCCGGAGACAGCCATGATGTAGGGGCCCGCGCATTGAACAAAAAGGGGCAATGAAATGAACGACAAAACACTGCCCGGCATAGAGGAACTGCGGCGGCGGCGGAAACAGTCGCTGGAAAAAACAGACAAAGCCGTATCCGCCCGCCCCGAGCAGTACCGGCAGATCAAGCGTCTGGTCGAGGATGTCCTGGCCCGGCCGGTGGAAATTTCCGAATACTACCGGATTGCCAAAGATCTGAGCCGGTTGCTGGAGCAGTTAAACGCCTCGTCCCCCGGGTCCTTGTTTGCCTATTACCATGAAAACATTGCCCCGGAACGCAAAGGCGATGTCCGTTATTTCAAAATGATGTGCACGGACCTGAGAAACCAGATTCATCATCTGGATCAGTTCCGCCGCAGCCGGCACAATCTCAGGATCGTGCAGTAAAATTTCTTTGGTTGCAAAAAAAGCACCCGGGCAACAGGGCTTGCAAACCCTGCCCGGGTGTTTTATGCTTGGGGCCATGAAAAAATCAAGAAAAAAGCCCAAGCACAAAAAGGAAAACGCCATTGGCCTGGCCTGGTACTCCCGGCAGCAGTGGGAGATCCTCAAGCAGGTGGCCGATGATGCCGAAAGTCTGGATCCGACATTTTCCCGGTGGGAAACCAATGCGGAAAATGCGGCCAGAATGCTGCGCCAGTCCGGATATGCGGTTGAAATCGTGGACGTGGATGTCACCGAGCTTCTCCAGTGGTGCAAAGCCAACAAGCGCCCTTTGGACGGAGAGGCCAGAAGCGACTTTGTGGAAGAAAAAATCCAGGACAGCCGCTTTGCCCGCAGGCTGAAAACCAAAGACCAAGCATAACATAAAAAAACTGAAGCCCAAATCCATGAGCCATTTGCAAAAAAAACCGGTCCGTCCCATCTGGGAGGATCCGGATAGCGGAAAAATCTATATCATTGACCAGAGACAACTGCCGCAGCAGACGGTTGTATCCGAGCTGGCAAACGTGGAAGATGTGATTTTTGCCATCTGCGAAATGATGGTCCGGGGCGCGCCTTTAATCGGGGTCACAGGGGCCTATGGGGTTTACCTGGCCTTTGCGGCCAATCGGTCAGATTCGGATGAAGCCGCGCGGCAGGCCCGGCGCATCCGCGAGGCCCGGCCCACAGCCGTTAACCTGGCCTGGGCTGTGGATCAGACCCTTGAAAAAGCCCTGGCCGCAGGCAGGCACGACCGTGCAACAGCCGCCCGGCACCATGCTGCCGCCATTGCCGAGTTGGAGGCGGAAAACTCCAGGCGGATCGGCGAACACGGCCTGGCCCTGATTGCCCAAATCGCGGAGAAAAAGCCCGGACAGCCGGTCAATATCCTTACCCACTGCAATGCCGGCTGGCTGGCCTGCATTGCCCACGGCACAGCCACAGCCCCGGTTTACGAAGCCCACCGGCAGGGCATCAACATACATGTTTGGGTGGATGAAACACGGCCCTTAAACCAGGGGGCCCGGCTCACGGCATGGGAACTGGGTGCCGCGGGTGTGCCCCACACGGTTATCACCGACAATGCCGGGGGACACCTGATGCAAAAGGGGCTTGTGGATCTGGTGATTGTGGGCACGGACCGCACCACATACACCGGTGATGTGGCCAACAAGATCGGCACCTATTTAAAGGCCCTGGCCGCCCGGGACAACAATATCCCCTTTTACGTAGCCCTGCCTTCGTCGACATTTGACTGGCAGATCCGCGACGGGGTGGGCGATATTCCCATTGAACTGCGTGACCCAGACGAGGTGCGCTATATGCCCGGGGCGGAAAGAACCAAAAAGCACCTGCTGCTGCCCGAAGACAGCCAGGCGGCCAATTATGCTTTTGACGTGACCCCGGCGCGCCTGGTCACGGGTTTTATCACCGAAAAGGGGGTGTGCCCGGCCGAAGAAACCGCCATCAAGACCCTTTTTCAAAAACACAGCCCATAGCCGAAAATCATAAAACCCTTGACTTGCCAGGCTCCAGCCGGTTAGGTAAAAACCCATGCTAAACGATCTGGAAAAAAAAGTGGTGGCCGCAATACAAGGCGACATCCCGGTATCGGCCCGGCCGTACCGGGATATTGCCGAGCGCATTGGCTCAGACGAAGACACCGTTCTCTCTGTATTGAACAATCTGCACCAGCGGGGGCTTATCCGGCGGTTCGGCGCCACCCTGCGCCACCAGAAATCCGGCTTCACAGCCAATGCCATGGTGGCCTGGTGCGTAGAGGAAAGCCGGGTGGATGCGGTGGGCGAGAAAATGGCCCAAAACCCGGCCGTTTCCCACTGCTACCGGCGCAATGCCCATGAAAAATGGCCATACAACCTCTACACCATGATCCATGCCAATGACCGCAAAACCTGCTATGACCTGGCCCGGCAGCTTTCCGAAAAAACCGGAGTCACCGACTACACCCTTTTGTTTTCCGACCGGGAGCTCAAAAAAACCTCCATGGTTTATTTTGAAGATGAACTGGACACGGAAGAATAATTTGTCCCAAACCCCCTGGCTTCCATGACCACCGCTGCCCACATCCTCTGCATCAATCCCTGGATTCATGATTTTGCGGCCTATGATTTCTGGGCCCGGCCCCTGGGTCTGCTTTACCTGACCGGCCTGCTGCGGGATCACGGATGCCGGGTCACCTTTATCGACTGCCTTGACCGGTTCCATCCCCGGCACCCCCAAACTGATTCGGCAGCCAGATGCGGCCGGGGTCCTTACCGCAAAACCCCTATTGCCAAACCTGAATGCCTGGCTGACGTGCCCCGGCGCTATTGCCGCTACGGCGCTGATCCCGAATGGATCCGTGCCGATATCCGCGCTGCGGGACAGCCGGACATGGTGCTGGTCACCTCCCTGATGGCTTACTGGTACCCGGGGGTGGCTGAAACCATTGCCGCAGTCAGATCGGTGTTCCCGCAGGTGCCCGTTTTGCTCGGCGGGGTGTATGCGACCCTGTACCCGGCACATGCAGCCCGGGCCACAGGGGCGGACAGGGTTATCGGCGGCCACGGGGAACAGGCGGTTTTTGACGCACTGGAAGCTTACACCGGCCTGGGCATCCGGCCAAAGGCGAATCTTGAAGACATCAATGCCCTGCCACAGCCCGCCCTGGACCTGCAGCGCTGCCTGCCTTTTGTGCCGGTGCGCACATCCCGGGGATGTCCGTTTTCATGTGATTACTGTGCCAGCAGCCTGATTGAACCGCGCCTGGAAAAGCGCAATGCTAAAGAAGTGGTCGATGAAATCCAATCATGGCACAAGTGGTGCGGGGTCAAAGACGTGGTGTTCTATGATGACGCCCTGCTGGTCAATGCGGAAAAACATGCAGACATCATTTTTGACAGGATTGCGGGCTCGGGCATGGACCTGCGCCTGCACACGCCCAATGCCCTGCATGTGCGAAACATCAGCGAAAAAACCGCAAAGCGCATGCATGCCGCAGGAATGCAGACCCTGCGCCTGGGCGTGGAGACAACCGATTTTGACAAAAGGGGAATGGACCACAAGGTAGGGGCCGCAGAATTTTTCCAGGCTGCGGCATATCTTAAGGAAGCGGGTTTTTCGGAAAAACAGATGGGCGCCTACCTGCTGGCCGGCCTTCCCAACCAGGACCCAAAGGAGGTGGAAGCCTCCATCGACGGGGTCAAGGCTGCGGGCATCACCCCGGTCATTGCCTGGTATTCCCCCATTTGGGGCACAAAAATGTGGGATGCGGCTTGCGCCGCATCCCGTTATGATCTGGCCGCAGATCCGGTGCTGACCAACAATGCGGTCATGCCTTGTTTGCCGGCATTTTCATGGGATCTGGCCGCGCGGTTCAAGGACCGGATCCGGAAATAGGCAAACATAATTCGGGCAGAAATCAATCCAGCAATTCCAGGGCTTTTTCCACCACATTGCCCGCGGTAAAGCCGTACTCGGCCATGACCCGGCCGCCCTTGCCCGAAGCACCGAAATCCTCCACGCTGATCACCGCACCGCGGGTGCCTGTATATTTGTGCCAGCCCTGGCTGATCCCGGCCTCCACTGCCAGGCGCACCGGCACATCCGGGGGCAGGATCTGATTTCTGTAACCTGCAGGCATCTGCTCAAAGCGCTCCATGCAGGGCATGCTCACCACCCGGGCCTGTTTGCCCTTTTCCGCCAGGATCTGCTGGGCCTCAACTGCCAGGGCCACTTCCGAGCCGCTGGCCAGAATCAATATATCCGGGCTGCCCTGGACATCGGCAATCACGTAGGCGCCGTTTTGCAGTCCTTTGGCCGGGGCAAGCCTGTTTCTGTCAAACACGGGCAGCCCCTGGCGGCTCAAAATCAGGGCCGTGGGATGATCCGTGGCGGAAATGGCCATTTTCCAGGCTTCGGCGGTTTCATTGGCGTCTGCCGGGCGGACCACGAAAAGCCGCGGTATGGCCCGCAGTGCCGCCAGATGCTCCACCGGCTGATGGGTGGGGCCGTCTTCGCCCACGGCCAGGCTGTCATGGGTAAACACGTAGACGGCCGGCACATTCATCAGGGCGGCCAGGCGCACGGCCGGCCGCATATAGTCGGAAAACACCAGAAAGGTGCCGCCAAAGGGCCGCACACCGCCATGGAGCCACATGCCGTTGACAATGGCCCCCATGACATGCTCGCGCACACCGAATCGGATGTTGCGGCCGTCATAGGACGCCTTGCCGAAATCGTGGGCCCCGTTGATGAGCGTCTTGTTGGAAGGGGCCAGATCCGCCGATCCCCCCATTAGCTCGGGCATCTTTCCGGCAATGGCGTTTAGCACCGCACCCGAGGCCTTGCGCGTTGCCACGGGTCCATCTTCCGGGGCAAATACCGGAATATCGGCATCCCAGCCCTGTGCGGGCTCGTGGGCCATGCGGCGGCTAAATTCCGCTGCCAGTTCCGGAAACGCTTTCTGATAAGCGGCAAACCGCTGGTTCCATTCAGATTCGGCCTGCTGCCCGTTTTCAATGCACTGGCGCATATGGTCAACCGCCGAATCCGGCACGCAGAAGAGGCTGTCTGCCGGACATCCCAGAAACTGCTTGGTCAGCCGTACTTCCTCTTCACCCAAAGGTGCGCCGTGGGCGTCTGCAGAGCCCTGCTTGTTGGGACTGCCGTATGCGATATGGGTTCGCATGACCACCATGGAGGGCCGGTTGGTATCGGCCCGGGCTTCTTCCACGGCCCGGCGGATATCTTCGGTATTGTTTCCATCGGCCACTTCCAGCACCTGCCAGCCGCAGGCGGAAAAGCGCCGGCTCACATCCTCGGTAAAGGTGATGTCCGTGCTGCCCTCAATGGAAATTTGGTTATCGTCATAGATGCAGATCAGTTTTGAAAGCCCCAGATGACCGGCAAGGGATGCGGCTTCCTGGGAAATGCCTTCCATGAGGTCGCCGTCTCCGCACATGACATAGGTGTAATGGTCCACGATTTCATGGCCCGGCTGGTTAAACACCGCGGCCATATGCCTTTCGGCCATGGCAAAGCCCACTGCGCTGGCAATGCCCTGGCCCAGGGGACCGGTGGTGATCTCCACGCCCGGGGTATGGCCGGCCTCGGGGTGCCCCGGGGTCCGGCTGCCGTACTGGCGGAAATCCTTTAAATCGTCTAGGCTCACATCATAACCGCACAAATGCAAAACAGCATAAAGCATCATGGAAGCATGGCCCGCAGACAGGACAAACCGGTCCCTGGCCGGCCATACAGGATTTTGGGGATTGTGGGCCATAAAATGCCGCCACAGCACGTAAGCGGCCGGGGCCATGCCCAAAGGCGCACCGGGATGTCCGGATGCGGCATTTTCAATGGCATCCATGGACAGGGCCCGGATGGTGTTGATGCTGGCCAGTTCGGTGTCTTCAAGGCTTCCGGCCGGATCTGGCTTTTTCATGAGCTACTCCTTTTGGCTGTCAGTTCCAGTTTCAACAATATTTGCCGGGGCCGGCCTCTGGCCCCTTTGGTTTACAGAGCCCTTAAAAACTCGGGACGAAGGGCGACTTTGCCGGCCAGGGCGTCATCGATCATGCGCAGGGTCTTGTCCTTTTCCTCCGGCAGTTTGGCCCGGATGGGCAGATAATTCGAAGCGTGATTGGCATGGAAAAGCCCGCCGGACAAATCCGTGGCAGCCAGCATGGTGCGCAGTTCGGAAAGCATTTCCGCAGATCCCGGCAGCTCAAAACGGCCGGCCGCATAATCCTGGTGCAGGGGCGTGCCCGGAATCAACATCAGGGAAAGGGCGCCCACGTAATCGGGATCCATGGCCGACAACACCCGGCCGGTTTCCTCGGCATGCACCCGGGAGCGCTCCCGCCCGGCCAGACCCAGCAGCACGGTTACCGACAGCTTGATGCCCGCATCCTTGATCTTGCGGCCCATTTCAATCATCTTCTTTGAACCCGCACCCTTGTTAACGGCCTTTAGCGTCTGGTCATCGCCGCTTTCAAGCCCGAGATAGACAATGCCCAGGCCATGGTCCCGCAGCTCTTTGAGTTCTTCCGGGCTTTTCATGGAAATGCCCTTGGCATTGGCATACAGGCCAACCCGCCTGACCCAGGGCAGCTGGTTTTCAATTTCCCGGAAATACTTGATCAGCCGCTTCTGGGGCACGATTAAGGCATCCCCGTCGCAGATAAACACCCGGTCCTGCCGCTTGAAGTGTTTGGCGGCATAGGCGATATCGGCCATGATGGTTTCATCGGGCTTGATCTTAAAACGCTCGGACTTGTAGGTGCCGCAGAAGGTGCACTTGTTGTGGGAGCATCCCACGGTGACCTGCAGCAGAATGCTGTCTGCCTCGCTTGGCGGACGGATGACCATGCCTTCATAGTGCATAACAAAAACTCCTTTAAAGACTTTCAATCAACGGCCGCAGCCGAAAATGATTTTTTCACACAAATTGCAAAAACAATAATATAATTATAAATCAGGATAAATAAAGGCTTTCGGCCTGTTCTTTTATCCACTCTGCCGGTCAATTGCAACCCTTTTTCATATGCGCCGGCCGCAGCCTGAACAACCTCCGGGTTTACGTGCAGATGCGAATCTGCTACTGCACTTCATTTCCTGAATCATTCGTATGGGAGGCATAACCACATGATTTCTGATTATATAAAGCGCAAAGCAACCCAATGGCAAATCTGGCGCAACCGCCGCCGCATTCTGATCCTCGAAGATCTCAAGGTCGGTTACATCCCCATTTACAAAGCGGCCTCCACTTCCCTGCGCAACCATTTCTGCCGCCGCCAGGCCCGTTTGGTCCTGCCGGGCCGGCCTGATGGGAAACTGTCAGT
>JAGTVF010000122.1 GCA_018224315.1 Desulfobacterales bacterium
CGGTTACCGTACCCACGGTGGAGCGGGGGTTGTGGCCGCCGCTTTTCTGCTCGATTGCAATGGCCGGCGACAGCCCTTCGATATGGTCCACATCCGGCTTTTCCATCCGCTCCAGAAACTGCCTGGCGTAAGTGGACAAGGATTCCACGTATCTGCGCTGGCCCTCGGCATACAGGGTGTCAAAAGCCAGGGTGGACTTGCCCGAACCAGACAGCCCGGTGATCACAATAAGTCGGTTTCTGGGCAGATCCAGGTCAATGTCTTTGAGGTTGTGCTGTCTGGCGCCCCGGATAGTAATGTAATCAGATGAGATGGGCATGGCTGGCAGGCTGGTCTCAGGCCGGATGCTTAGTTCTGCGGGCATGATCGGCGGCCATTTCAATGGCTGCCATGAGGCTGCCCGGATCGGCAATGCCTTTTCCGGCGATATCATAAGCAGTGCCGTGATCCACGGAAGTCCGGATAATGGGCAATCCCAGGGTGGTATTGACCCCGTCGTGGAAATGCACCATTTTAAAGGGAATCAGGCCCTGGTCATGGTACATGCACACCACAGCGTCATATGCACCGTTAACAGCCTGATAAAACACCGTATCGGCGGGATGCGGCCCTGTGGCCAAAATCCCTTGCGAAACAGCGCCTGCAATGGCCGGCCGGATCATGCGGGCCTCTTCATGGCCAAACATTTCCTCTTCGCCGGCATGGGGATTTAAACCGCATACGGCAATCCTGGGCCCGGCAATGCCGAACCGGGATCCAAGGGCCTGGTGGGTCAGCCGAATCACGGTGGCAATCTGGTGTTCATTGACTGCAGCAGCCACATCGCGCAGGGCCTTATGTATGGTGACCAGCACCACCCGAAGACGGCTGCCGGCCATCATCATGGCATAATCCCGGGTGTTGGTTTGCTGTGCCAGGATTTCTGTGTGGCCGGGACAGGCTCCGCCGGCCAGCTTCATGGCCGCCTTGTTGATGGGGCACGTAACCAGTGCATCAATCTGTCCGGTTTTGGCCATATCAATGCCGGAGTCAATATATCCAATCATGGCCCGGCCGGTTTCCGCAGAAGGCTGTCCCCATTTGTGTGCATCGGAGCAAAGTCCGGATGCCGGAAGAAGGTTAACGATTCCGGGCTCGTACACAGCGGTTTGCAAATCATCCACAGCCCGGATTTTCATCCCGGTGCGGGCAATGCCTGCGGCCATGTGCAGGATCTCAGGATCACCGATCACCACCGGACGTGCAGCGTCATATATTTGGGCGTGATCCAGGGCCATGCAAAGAATTTCCGGGCCCACGCCCACAGGATCGCCCATGGTGATGCCGATCAAGGGCCGCTGATCGCCTGCCATTGAGACCTCCGGGATTTTTAAATGGTTTGAAAAATCTGGCTGAAAGACGAAATATAACAAAAACCCCGCGGCATCACAACAGGCAAAGTCATTTCAAAAATTGCCGTCTGGTTTACACCAGAAATCCGGCCACGGTGCCGGTCATGCAGGTGGCCAGGGTGCCGGCAATAATCGAACGCAGGCCCAGGGAGGCAATCTCGTGACGACGCTCCGGGGCCATGCCGCCGAGCCCGCCGATCATGATACCCAGACTGCCGGGATTGGCAAACCCGCACAACGCATAGGACATGATCAGAATGCTTCTGGGGCTTAAAACTTCCGGAGCCGTCCGGGTCATGTCCACATAGGCAATCATCTCGTTGAGCACGGTCTTGGTTCCAAGCAGGGCTCCGGCTGCCTGGGCTTCAGTCCAGGGAATGCCCATCATCCAGACCAGGGGGGAAAGCAGCCAGCCGAAAATCCGCTGCAGGGTCAGGGGATGGCCGGCCACACCGGGAAACAGTCCCAGACCCGAGTTGATCAGACTGACCATGGCCACCAGCACAATAATCATGGCAATAATATTTAACAGCAGTTCCATTCCCTGCAGGGTCCCGCGGCTTAGGGCATCCATGGCACCGCAGGCCTCGGTTGCCTGTGTAAGACTGGCACCGGTGATTTCCCCGGTTTCGGGCACCATGATTTTCGCAATCACAACGGCCGCAGGCGCGCTGATGATGGAAGCCGTCAGGATATGGCCCATGACGTTGGGTACCAGGTCAGAGAGAATGCTGGCATATACCACCATCATGGTCCCGGCAATGGTGGCCATACCCGAAACCATCACGGCAAACAGCTCGCTGCGGGTCAATTTGGCCACGTATGGCCGTATCAAAAGCGGCGATTCCACCATGCCAACGAAAATATTGGCCGAAATCCCAAGGCCTTCTGCGCCCCCAAGCTGCATGGTTTTTTCGAAAAAGCGGGAAAACACCCGGACAATGCGCTGCAAAATGCCCCAGTAAAAGAGCAGAGCAGACAGGGCGCTGATGACCAGCACCAGCGGCAGGGCCTGGAAGGCCAAAATAAAGGTGGCTTGCGGATCTGTTACTTCAAAGGGAAAATTTTCGCCAACAAGGTATCCGAAAACAAATCCGGTGCCGTCTAGAGTTGCTTCCTGCAAAGCCAGCACAGCCCGGTTTAACCCGGCAAAAACCCGGGCACAATACGGAAATTTCAGCAGGATCACGGCCAAAACCACCTGCAGCCCCAGGCCGGCGGCCACAATGCGCACGGGAAACCGCCGCCGGTTTTCACTCAGCAGCCAGGCAATGCCCACAAACAAAAAAAACCCACCGATGCTTCTTAAAAGCATACGCTTCTCCCCGCCATGATCAAAGCACGGCTTTGCGGATGCCGGCCCTGGGCATCAGCACGAATACCAGCACCAGCTGGATACCGAGTCCGGCCCCGGTCATGATCAAGGCCGACAGATACGCGGCCCGGTAGGCCATCACCGATGCAAACCCCATAAACTCCATGGTATCCACCACCGGTCCGGCAATCAGGGTGCCGGCCACTCCCCAGGACAAAAACAGGGTGGCGTTAAAATATCCAAACCACCGCCCCCGGTGCTGCGGCGGGATTAAAATGGAAGCCATGGCATAAGAAGCCGCCAGAATAATCACCTCCCCTGCCCCCCGCAGGAAACTGGCGGCAAAAATCAGCCACAGCTGATCGGCAAATGCAAAAATCAACAGGTATGCAATGGCTGCCAGGGCGCCGGCGCACACGGCCCGCCCGTTTCCGATCCGTCTTCCGATGTGGCCGGAAAAAATCCCCAGCAGCACAATGGCCGCAGACTCGGTGTTGACAATATGGCTGAGCATTTCACTGGAAACAGCAAAGCCGGATTCCAGGAAAAGATACTGGGACTGAATGATGGTCACGCAGTTGCGGCCGAAATTGATCAGGGTCATGGCAATGAGAAAAATGACATACAGGCGCAAAGAATCGGCCGCACACCCTGGACCGCAGTCCGGATCCGCAGGCGCATGCCGGCTTGCCCCCCCTTCGGGCAGAAACAAAACCGGCACCATGGCAATGAGCATTACGGCTGCGGCCACAAAAAAAAGCACCCCGGATTCAAATCCCCAGCCTTCGTACATGGCGCCCAGACCGTCATAGAGCTGGCCGCCGATCCAGATGCCCAGCAGCCGGCCCAGACCGCCCACACTGGCCAGCCTGCCCTGAACTTCGTTACGTTTTTGTTCCGGATACAAGTCCGATATCAATGCGCTCCAGCCGATATTGCTCATGGACCAGAACATCTCCACCACGGTCAGACCCAGAATAATCACATAGCCGGCCTGAGTGGGCGATGCAGCCATCACGTGGGCGGCCCAGATCAATACGGTTCCCACGGCGCCTGAAAATTCCCCCCATAAAATCAGGGTGCGCCTGAGCTGAAGCCGGTCTGACAGCCGGCCCCAAAAAAAGGTCTGGGCAATGATGTTGGCCAGCATGGGAAGGGTTGCAAAAAGGGTGGTTTCGGTAACGGAAAGATCCAGGTAATAGCGCAGGTAAATCGAAAGGTAGGCATAAAAAAGGCCCCTGCGAAACATGGCCAGGGCCTGAAATGAACCAATACCCCAAAATATTGAAAAAGCCGGCCGAATCTGCATTTCCTGCATCACCGGCCGGTTACGGGCAGCACAGGTGTAATGGATCCGGCAGCGCCGGGCAGATCCGGTTCAGAGGTGTCCATTTCAGACTGGACATGGGGGTATCAACCTGTTTATAAGTGGTTTATGACAACAAACAAACCGGAAACAAAAACCAAAAAATTTCGCAAAGCCCTGCACTTTTGCACCATCCGGCTGCCTGCAGTGTTTGTTCTGGCGCCGCTGGGATTTGTCTTTGAATGGATGCTGAGCTTTCCCTGGAAGCTGGCTTTGGCCCTTGACGGCCGGAAGCCCGGAAGCAGAAAAAAAAACTGACTTCAGGCACCATAAACCGCTTGAATCCATTCAAAATATGGGTTTTATCGGTTCATTCGCGCCAGAATGCACCGCTGCAGCGCTGACATATCAATGGAGCTAAACCGAAGGCCCACTCCCTGGGAAGTTCTGCGCACGGTTTCTCCCTTGGCGGTGATCACCAGATCCGGGCTGTTGCCGGAATCAAAGTCAATTGTGATATCGGCCTTTGCCGGTATCGGCACCATCTGGCCGGTGAGCAGAAACATGCCCGCACCTCCCAGATCATTGACCCGCCCCTGGATGGTCAGCACCTTTCTTTTGTCACTGTAGGGATCCAGAATTTTCAGGGTAGCCCTGATATCGGGCCAAACAGTGGTACGCGTATTTTTACGATAACGGCGGGCCTCAAAATTCATAGAAATACCCCATGCATCCGAGGTTCAATATTTGTGCAACCAACCAGAAAATATCCTTTAACCAAGCCCCTTTGGGAAGCTTTCCTGGATCCCGCAAACTTAGCCGCCGAGCAAGGGGTCCAGACCGCCTTTGCGGTCCAGGGCATTTAATTCATCATAGCCCCCCACGTGCTGATCATCAATAAAAATCTGCGGAACCGTTCGCCGGCCGCCGCTTCGCTCCACTGCCTCGGTCATGCGCGACGGATCGGCATCCACAAGAATTTCCGTATATTTGGCGTTTTTTTGATCCAGCAGGGACTTGGCCATCCGGCAAAACGGACAGGCCTTTGTGCTGTAGATTTCTATGACGGGCATTTGCTTTGTCTCCTTGCTTGTTGAGATTTAACACGATGCTGAAACCTGCGCGGTTTTGGAAATAAATTGCAGCCAGCGCTGCCTGAAGGCATCCATGGGCATGCTGTCCAAAGTGCGCAGTTCCAGGGTCGTGCCCTTTAAATTAAACCGCACATCCGTAAAAATCGTGGTCATGTGATATAGAAACGTTTCAAAAGAGGTATCGGCTGTTTTGA
>JAGTVF010000123.1 GCA_018224315.1 Desulfobacterales bacterium
ACCGAGGCTTCCAGGTGCAGGATGCTGCCGTCTTTTCGGCGGGTTTTCCAGTTAAATGCCTTGACCGGATTTCCGGTTTGGTAGACGTAATTGAAGGTGTCAAATACGGACTTGACGTCTTCTTCGTCAATGAGCTTTTTATAACTCTGCCCCTTGAGTTCGTCCCATGTGTAATTGTGCATGCGGAGCATTGCACGGTTTAACAGCCGGTAATGGCCGGCCAGGTCCACTTCGTAATAACCGTCTTCAATGGTGTTTAAAATGGTCCGGTATTTTTTTTCGCTTTTTTTCAGGGCCTTGCGCGTTTTGTGCTGTTCGGTGACGTTTCTGGCAATGCCGCGCACGCCTGCAACATCGCCGCCGCGTTTGTGGATCAGGGTGCTGGTGTATTCCAGGATCAGATCTTTTCCATCCTTGTTGACCAGCCGCATGTAGCCATGATCCTTGCCGTTTTTGCGGACTCGCTGGAGATATTCGTCCACCTGGGGGATATAGGGGGCGCGCACCAGGTTTCTGAGGTTCATCTGCTTTAATTCGCTGGCGGAGTAGTCTGAATCCCGTTTTACGGCGCTGTTGAATTCAGAGAAATTGCCGGAAAGATCGTGGAAGAACACATAATCATTTAGATGGTTAAGAATGTCTTCCATTGACTGCTGCTGCCGGATGGCTTTGTCTGCGGTCTTCCGCTGCCGGTTGATTTCGGCTTTCATTTTCCGGATCCTGCTCTGCTGGCGCAGCAGCAGGATCAGAACGCAGGCCAGCACAAAGGCCAGCAGTGCGGCGGCCGCGCCAGCCCATCCGGCATAGCCGGTCTGGCAGAGCCATGTTCCGGTTTGTTTGACAAAAGGGGCGGTTTCTGCTCTTGCGGCTGTGGGCAGAAAGCACGCGAGAAAACAGACCGGAAAAATCCGGGGGTTCATATGCTTGATCATTGCGTGTGTCCAGATTGGCGATTATGCAGGAATGCCTTTTGTTGTGCACAAATCCCCGTAACATATTTCACATGCGCATAAAAGTGGAAAAAATCTATTTTCATTTTGAAATGTTGGGTGATCCTTGATTTTGCGCCTAAGGATCGCTATGTTGCCCTTGCATGCCGCAGGTAACCCGTTTTTCGCCGATTTGCCCGGAAAAAGGCGGCTGGCATGTTTTTTTGTGACCCAACCCTTGAATAATGGCCATATGAGCAACAGTCAACAAATCCGGAAACAAATCTCCCGGCTTCGGTCAAAAATGGACCGCGCCCTTCACTGCGACCGGCATGCCATGGAGCGCGAAATCCGTCGTATTGAAAAGGGCAATGCCGGCAAGAAAAAGCCCAAGGATCCGGCCGGAATGCTTCAAAGTGCAGAAAAGCGCATTGATGCCTCCATTGCCGTTCGAAAACAGCGGATGGACAATCTTCCGGAAATTTCGGGCAATCCGGACCTGCCCGTATGGGAAAAGCACGACGAGATCACAGCGGCCATCGCCGCCCACCAGGTGGTGATCATCTCCGGGGAGACGGGCTCCGGCAAAACCACCCAACTGCCCAAGCTCTGCCTGCGGGCCGGCCGGGGCATGGACGGCCGCATCGGGTGCACCCAGCCCCGGCGCATTGCCGCGGTCACCGTTGCAGACCGGATCGCAGAGGAACTCGGCCAGCAGACCGGGGCCAGCGTGGGCTGCAAGATCCGGTTTTCCGACCGGGTCAGTGATCAGACTGTGATCAAGATGATGACAGACGGGGTTTTGCTCGCAGAAACCCAGGGGGACAAGTATTTAAACGAATATGATACCCTGATCGTGGACGAGGCCCATGAACGAAGCTTAAATATTGATTTTCTCCTGGGCCTGCTCCGGGGTCTGGTCCGCACCCGCCCGGATTTAAAGGTGATTGTCACTTCTGCCACCATTGACACGGAAAAATTTTCAAAAGCCTTTGGCGATGCCCCCATAATTGAGGTCTCCGGCCGCATGTATCCGGTGGAAGTGCGCTGGATGCCCCCGGAGGACACCGGCGCCGAGGCAGGGGAATATTCATACGTGGACGCGGCCGCCGGGGCCATGGACCGCATTGAAAAGGAGTCGGCCTTTGGCGATGTTTTGATCTTCATGCCCACCGAGCGCGATATCCGTGAGACATGTGAGATCCTTGAGGGCAGGAAATACAAAAACGCCGTGATCCTGCCCCTGTATGCCCGGCTTGCCGCAGCCGACCAGGTCCGGGTCTTTGCGCCGGCCCGGGGAAGAAAAATCGTGGTGGCCACCAATGTGGCTGAAACCTCCATTACCATCCCGGGCATCAAGTACGTCATTGACACGGGCCTGGCCCGGGTTTCGCACTATCATCCCGGCACCCGCACCACCGCCCTTCCGGTTTCCCCGATTTCACAAAGCAGCGCGGACCAGCGCATGGGCCGATGCGGCCGGGTGCAAAACGGGGTCTGCATTCGGCTTTATTCCGAGCAGGACTACCTGTCCCGGCCTGTTTACACCCTGCCCGAGATTTTGCGGGCCAATCTGGCAGAGGTGATTTTGCGCATGATTTCCCTGCGACTGGGTGCGATCCGGGATTTTCCATTTGTGGACGCCCCCCCGCAGAAACAGATCAGAGACGGCTTTGACATTTTGGATGAACTCGGGGCAATTCAAAAGCCGGTCAAGGGGAAGAAAGGGCCTGTCAAAATGCCCCGGCTGACCCAAAAGGGCCGGATCATGGCCAAAATGCCGCTGGATCCGAGGCTTTCGCGGATGCTCATTGAGGCCGACGAAAACCGGTGCCTGGGGCCGGTCACGGTGGTGGCCGCGGCCCTTTCCGTGATCGATCCCCGGGAGCGCCCCGAGGGCAAGGAGACCCAGGCCGATCAGGCGCGGGCGGCTTTCGTGGATCGGGCCTCGGATTTTATCACCCTTTACAACCTGTTTTGCGCCTGCACCCAAAACAGTCAAAGCATCCGGCCCAGGGTCCGGGCCGGAGAGCTCAAGCGTTTCTGCCGGGATTATTTTCTTTCGTTTAAACGCATGCGCGAATGGTTCGATGTCTATGACCAGATGGTGGACCTGCTGGCCGAATCCGGGCTCGAAATTCGCCCCCTGTCTGGTCCGGGGCCGCAAAAGCAGGAAAAAAAGACCGGTGCCAAAAAGGGGGATCCGGATTTTTCCGATTTGTACACCGCGGTTCACAAATCCGTGACCAGCGGGTTTTTGTCCAATATTGCCCGGCGCAGGGAAAAAAACCTTTACCGGGCTGCCCGGCAGCAGGAGGTGATGATTTTTCCCGGCTCCGGGCTGTTTAACAGGGCCGGGGAATGGATTGTGGCCGCAGAGATTGTGGAAACCACCCGTAAATTTGCCAGAACCTGTGCCAATATTGATCCGGCATGGCTCGAAGCCCTGGGCGGGACCCGCTGCAAATACACCCATCTCAATCCCAGGTGGGAGAAAAAGCGCGAGGCCGTGGTGGCAGACGAGCAGGTCA
>JAGTVF010000124.1 GCA_018224315.1 Desulfobacterales bacterium
AGCAGGACTTTGAAAGCAGCCGGCTTCAGGACACCATCCGAAAGGAGTTGGGCGACGGCAAGGCCCGCAGCCGTCAGGAGGTAAGCGGCGTTCTTTCGGGCATGTCCACTTAAGACGTGGATGTGGTCACGTTAAACGAGGTGGTCGACACCCTGGTCAAGGCCGGTCTGTTTACGGAAACCGAAAACAACGGCAAAACCCTTCTGGCCTATAACAAGCCGGCCGAAGCCTGATCTGCTCTCCGGGCTTTGCAAAATCCGTAAAGCAGACGCATTTTATTGTTATGTACATTGCAAAGCAAAGGACCCGAAGCGGCAACCGTTATTTTCTGCGCGAAAGCGTTGGGCGCCGGGGCGTGCTTGAAAGCCGGCATCTTTTTGACTTGGGCGGCAATCCGGCTGATTATCTGGTCTATCCGGATGACGGGTGCGCGTTTTACGTGCACGAGGACCTCTGCGACCGGCTCCTTGAGCTGGGCGTGGAGCCGGACAACGATGAGCTGGAGCGGGTGTTTTTCCCCTTTCTGGACCCGGAAACCCAGCGGGTCATCGAAGCCTTCTCCCATGATCACCTGACAGCCGGGGCAAAGCAGGAGCTGCGCAGAAGCGTGGATCAGGCGGAAAAAAAGGTTTTTCACATATTTGACCGCCGCCGGAT
This sequence comes from Desulfobacterales bacterium, assembly GCA_018224315.1. Classification (GTDB taxonomy): domain Bacteria; phylum Desulfobacterota; class Desulfobacteria; order Desulfobacterales; family Desulfosalsimonadaceae; genus Desulfosalsimonas. The sequence goes on from JAGTVF010000124.1 coordinate 658, forward strand.
GCATTATCTGCGGTTTGGGGAATTGGATCAGACCCATATCCGTGCCGCGCCTGCCAAGATCTACCGGGATCTGCTGGACAAGTCCAGAGATGAAATTGAGCAGTATTTCATGGAAAAAGAAAGCATTCTGACCGCCAGGGAAAAGAAAATCTATCCGTACGTGATTTTCAACGTGGCAGACGCGTTTCCCGGGCGGCTGCCGCACAAATATCCCGAAACCCTGCCCATGGAACAAGTGGATGAATGTTTTCTGGAAGCGGTCTGCCGGTTAAACGCGGATGCGGGATTCTGGGCGGATCTGTGCTGCAGCGACACGTTAAACGAGTATCTGATCCGGTACGTGTGCTGGTTTTTTGACAACGAGTTTTCCCAGGGGGCCTACCTGGAGGAGTGGATCCGGGAGTGGATGGACCGGCGCCGGACATATCAGGCCCCGCCTGCCAAAAACCGCATGGACGCAGACGAGGCCGTTGCGGTCATGGGCATTTCACAAAAAGTGTTTTCCGGTTACACCATAAAAACACTCACCCGCCAGTACCGGCGCATGGCCCGGCGCCATCACCCGGACCACGGCGGGGACCATGAAGGCTTTATCCGTTTAAACCGCGCTTTTGAAACCCTGCTGTCCCGCCTGCGCGCCGGGCGGTCCGGGATTAGATAATTTCAATGGATTCCGCCTCCATGAGATCCGTTGCATGATCCGTTGACACGGCATAGGAAATATCGGTTTTAATGGGCGCATCTTTGGTTCTCATGTGATCGGGCATCAATTCCTGGGGCGAGAACCGCCCGCCGATGACCCCGATGATCCGGCCGTCAAAAAGGTTGATCAGCGGCCCGCCCCGGTGGCCGTCATGGACCAGGGAGTCAAACAAAAACAGCCGGGTTTCGTTGCCCGACAGCATTTTGGCCGAGATGACCGCCTGCTTGATCACTTGGTTGTAGATGCCGTAGAAGCCAAAGGGAAATCCCAGACTGGCCACCATGTTGCCCACGGGTACCGCCTCCGGGGTGCCCATGATGTGATCGGGCATGGCGATTTTGATTTCCCGGGTCAATTTGAGCAGGGCCATGTCCCGCTTCCGGTCAATCTGCCGGATTTCCACGCCCATGGGCGTCACGGTGTCAATATGGGCCTGGCAAAAACCCGAGGCTTCCGCCATGGGCACCACCATTAGCTCATATTGTCCGGTGATCAGATGCGCTGCGGTCAGCAGGTAGCCGTTCGGGTGCACCAGAAAGGCCGATCCCCGGAACGCCACCTGGTCGCCTTCCCTGCGAAACAACATCATGCATGCGTTTTTATACTGAAAATATACATCCTGAAGCATTTATGGCCTACCTCCTGTGGGGCTTTCTTTCTTGTTTGATCCAGTCGGCGACTTGGTCGGGATGGGTGCGCATCCAGCGCATGGCCTTTTCAAAGGGAAACAGACCGTTGTCCTCCTGGATCCAGAGCATTAACTGGCCCACCTGTTCAGGGGTCCAATAGAACCGGTCGAGCATCTGGTATGCCCGGGGCATGTCGTTTTTCAGTCCCTTTCGCACCATTGTGTGGATGGATCCCGCCCCGCCGAAAACGTTTTCCGGATCATCGAGAAACTTGAGATTCCACCGGGCAAAGCTCCAGTGGGGCAGCCAGCCCGTAAACACGATCCATTTCTGGTGCTGAATGGCATGGGACAGTTCGGCCATGGCAGCCACCTCGCTGCCTTCCTGGAGCCGGAATCCTTCAAGTCCATAAGTTTCCATGGCCTCCCGGGCTTTGTGCATGATACCGGCCTCGGGCTCAATGCCGATGATCCGGTGATTGAATTTGTCGGCATGCTGTTTTAGCTCTGTGATGGAATCAACAGGAATGTAGGGTCTATTGCGGATTCCGGTGCCGGCTGTCAGCCGGCCTGCGGTGATGTTGGGGATCACCAGGCCGATCTTGGTGCCTTCCAGGTTTGGTCCCAGATCCACCACCTGGTCTTTGTGCTTTTTGTAATACATGGAATGGGTGTCGGGCAGCCAGGCCGAGGCCATGGCATCAGCGCGGCCTTCGGCCACGGATTGCCACATTTTTTCTGCATCCATGGGCATCAGTTTGCAGGAAATGCCGGCTTTTTCCTCGAGCACGGCTTTGATCAGGTTGGCCGAGGCAACCGATGAGGACCAGTCCGTATGGGCCAGCCGAAGGGTTTTGCTTTTGTTTTGTGCCTGTGCACCGGAAATGGCAGCCAGGCATATCGCTACCGCGGCCAGACACAGGATGAACCGGGCGGTGGTCAGATTCTTTTTCATGACGGTTTCCCCCTTTTTGAGCCGGTATTTACCACAACCGCCGCCGGCCGAAGGTTTTGTCAAGCGGCGGTCGGGTTTTGATTTTAAATTCCTTTTCGGGTTCCCGATCCCCCAGGACAAACTCCTGTGGTGCGGAATAATCGGAAAGCCCTTTGTA
>JAGTVF010000125.1 GCA_018224315.1 Desulfobacterales bacterium
CCGGGTCAGGGGTTTGCATGTTTTTTTGCATTCCGCCGCAGCCCGACAGCACCAGTGCCAGTAAAATGATTGTCAGTCGTTTGTGCATGTTTGTCCTCGGTCTTGCTGGATTGTTTGAGCTTTGTTGTTTGGATCCACGGCTTGTTGCGCCACACCTGCCGCATCCCGCCGTCCCATTGCCAGTCCGTAGGCCGCGGGCAGGAAAAACAGGGTCAGCAGCAGGGAATACAGCAGCCCCCCGATGACGGCAATGGCCATGGGCACCAGCATGTCGCCGCCTTCGCCCAGGTTCAGGGCCAGGGGAAGCAGGCCGAGAACCGTGGTCAGCTGGGTCATCAGGATCGGACGGACACGGATCGGGGCGGCTTTTTCAATCGCCTGCCGGGCCGGTGCGCCCTCAGCCCGGTATTGTTCGGCCAGGGCCAGCAGGACCACGCCCTGGGAGGTAATACCGCCCATCATGACCACCAGGCCGATCAAAACGGTCACTCCGATGGGCGTTGCCGTTATAAACAAGGCCAGAAAGGCCCCGGTCAGCGTCAGGGGGACATTGGCCATGACCAGCATGGGCAGCACAAAGGATTCAAACTGAATCGCCAGGGCCACATAGGCAAACAAAACGGCAAAGGCCAGGATAAGGCCCATGGCCTTGGTGTTTTCAGCCATCATCTGGGCCTGGCCGCCCATTTCCCAGCCCACCCCGGAAGGGGCCTCCAGTCCTGCCATGGCCTGTTCGGCCCGGGACACGGCCTCTCCCACGGATATGCCCGCGGAGTCGGCCCGGACAATAACCTGCTTGGCCAGGTTTTCCCGGACGATTTCCACCGGGCCGGATGCCCGGCGGACATCGGCCAGATCCCGCAGATAAATGGATTCCCCGTTTTTATCCGCCACAACCAGGTTTTCCAGATCCCTCTTGCTGGTCAAACGTTTTTCCGGGACCACGAGCCGGATATTGTAGTATTCCATGCCTTCCCGGTACCGGGTGGCCACCCGCCCCTGCACCAGGGTCTGGAGCATATCCGCCACATGATCCACTGAAACGCCGAGCTCCGAGGCCCTGGCCCGGTCGATGTGCACCCGGTATTCCGGCTTGGTCATGTCCATGGAAACATTGATATTGCCAAGACCGGAAACGTCCTCGAGCCGGGCAGCCGCTGTTTTGGCAAAATCAAAGATGGGCTTGATCTCCGAGCCCTGGATTTTAACCTCCACTTCCTGTTCGCCGACCTGGCGGATGCCTTTGACCTTCATCTGCTTGACCATGAGCTTTCCCCCGGGGGTCGGAATTTGGGCGACCATGGGTTTGATCTTTGAGATGAATTGCCGGGTGCTCACATCCCTTTCTGCCCCGGGAACCAGTTGAATGTCGACTTCGCCTTCATTGGCGATCTCGTAGGTATACAGGCCCCAGACCTTGCCCCCGGCCAGGGTGAATGTGCTTTCGATCTCCGGCAGCCCCTCCAGTTTTTTCTCCACCTGTTTTAAAATCCGGTCCACCTTTTCCACTGCGGTGCCCGAGGGCATTTTGAGCTTGACCATGACCCGGCCGTCGTCCACCTTGGGCAGAAATTCCGATCCGGTCAGATTGGCCAGCAGCAGGCCCCCGGCAAATAACACCAGTGCGGCGCTGATAATGATCCACCGGCCCTGCAGGCATTTCTGCAGGAGCCGGGCGTATTTTCGGGTCAGGGCCGAGAGCACGGCATCAAATGCCCGGGCGGCCTTTGACCCCTGTGTTGATTTTTCGCCCCGGAGAAAAGATTGGGTCAGCAGGGGGGTCAACGTCAGGGCCACCAGCAGGGAGATGATCACAATGCCGGCCACCACCAGCACCAGTTCCTTAAACAGCAGGGCGGCCAGTCCGGGCACGAACAAAAAGGGCAGAAAGATGGCCAGAAAGGTCAGGGTGGCGGCCACGATGGCCGAGCCCACCTCCCGGGTGCCCGCAAGGGTATAATCGGCTTTGCCTTCGGCCTTGAGCCGGGTAATGTTTTCCAGGACAACCACGGAGTTGTCCAGGATCACGCCCAGGGCCACCACCAGCCCGCCCAGGGAAAACAGATTGATGGAAAACCCGGCGGTTTTCATGACAAAGAAATTGGCCAGGAGGGTCGCCGGCAGGGCAATCATCATGACCGCCACCTGCCGCCAGCGGCCCAGAAACAGATACACCACCACAATGACCAAGATGGCCGCCAGGATGGCCGAGTTTTCCACGCTGTGAATCGCCCCCAGAACGTAATCGCCCTGGTTTTCCACGTATCCGATGCGGATGCCGGAAGGCATGGAGGCCTCCAGCCCCTCCATTGTATCCTGCACGGCGGCGGCAACGGTCACGGTGTTGGCAGTGGACTGTTTGAGCACGTTTAACTTTATGGCCGGTTCTCCGTTAAACCGGGTGTTGACCCGCATGTCCTCGTGGGAATCCTCAACTTGGGCCACATCCTTGACATAGACCTTGCCGCCGTTATCATCGTTTGCCACGACCAGGTTTTCGATTTCCGCAATGCTTTCAAATTCCCCCATGGTCCGGGCGATGATCTCCCGGTTTTCCACCGTGACCCGGCCGGCAAATATCTGGCGGTTTCCCGCAGAAAGCGCCCCTGCCACCCGGGCCGGCGAGAGCCCGAAAGCGGCCATGCGCTGCGGATCCAGGTGAACGCGGATTTCCCGCTCCAGGCCGCCGACGATCTCCACACCCGCAGTGCCCGGCACGGTAATCAGGCGGTCGGAAAGCCAGTTGTCCGCCCATTCCCGGAGCCAGACCAGATCGTGCTGGTCCGAAGACACCGTCATCTGCATGACCGGGAGCTGGGAGGGGTCGGCCTTGATGATCACCGGCGGATCCATGGACTTGGGAAGCCTTCGGGAGACCCGGCCCATGGCCGTGATCACGTCCTGATAGGCCACCTCCACATCCACCCCGTATTCAAAGTTCACCAAAAGGGTATACATCCCCTCGATGCTGGAGGACTCCAGGTAGTCGAGGTTGTCCACCGTGGCCAGCACCTCCTCGATGGGCTCGGCGATCTCGGTTTCGATCTCTTCCGGGGTGGCCCCCTGCCACCAGATGTGGATCTTGATCATGGGGTAGGTGACTTCCGGCAGATAATCCACTTCGAGCTGGGTGAAGCTGAACAGGCCGGTGATCACAATGGCGATGGTCAAAACAACGGCGGCCACGGGCCGCTTAAGGGTGGTTGCCGTGAGTTGCATGGGTTTAGGTGTCCTGGCTGTGTTTGGACGCTGAATCCCGGGCTTCTGCAATGCGCACGGCTGTGCCGTTTTTGAGGCTGTTCATTCCGGCCACGACCACCTTTTCGCCGGGTTTGAGTCCTTCGAGTACCTGGACCCGGCTGCCCTGCTCAATGCCGATCCGGATTTCCCGCTGCTCCGCTTTGCCGTCGCTGACCACAAAAACCGCCTCCCGGCCGCCCGGGGTGCTCAAAAGGGCGCTTGCGGGAATGATTACGGCTTTATCTGCGGTCTGCACCGGCAGCAAAACCCGGGCAAACATGCCGGGCATGAGTTTACGCGGAGCGGTTAATTCGGCCTCCACCGGCACTGTTCCGGACTGGCGGTTTAATTCCGGATATATCCGGACAATTTTGGCGTCAAAATCCCGGCCGGAATAGGCATCCAGCCGGATGC
>JAGTVF010000126.1 GCA_018224315.1 Desulfobacterales bacterium
AAAAGCGACAGATGAAATATGGTGAAAAGGTTGGTGTGATCGAGGTCAAGGGCGCTATCCTCGAAGCCGGCCCGGTTTTGAAGGATTTGCGGGATTTTGCCAGTGCCGGGGCGATAAAGGCTATCGTAATGCGCATTGATTCCCCGGGCGGGGCCGTGGGTCCGTCCCAGGAAATATTCCGGGAAATCCGAAGGATTCGGGAAAATAAGCCGGTGATCGCTTCCCTGGGTGCGGTGGCTGCTTCCGGGGGATATTATATCGCATCGGCGGCCGACGGGATTGTGGCCAATGCCGGCACCATCACCGGCAGCATCGGCGTTCTCATGGAATACACCAATTTCGAGGCGTTGTTTGAGAAAATCGGTCTTTACCCGGTGATCATCACCAGCGGCAAATATAAGGATATCGGATCGCCGCTGCGGGAAATGACCGGTGATGAGAAAAAGTTGCTCCAGGATTTTGTCGATACAGTGCATGGCCAGTTTGTCGATGATGTGGCCGCGGGCCGGAAAATGAACCGGCAGGACGTGGCTGAAGTCGCCGACGGCCGGATCATTACCGGGCAGGGCGCAAGGCAATATGGACTGGTCGACAGGATCGGCAATTTCTATGATGCCGTGGAGTGGGCCGCAGAAAAGGGCGGTATCCAGGGAGAGCCTGAAGTCATTTATCCGCCCGAGGAAAAGTTGTCCATTATCAATTACGTTCTTGAGAGGATTTCGTCCGCAATCCGGCAGCAGCTCACAGAAATCAGCACCGGCACTCTTTCCGGCGGCTATATCTATGCCCCGGGCCAATCACCCTGATTGTTAAACCTCATCGAGCCGGCCCAGCCCTTCACGAAGGATTTCGGGCTCATCTCCGATCAGCGAGATCACGCTGGAGGGTTCTCCCGGCACCGGACCGCCATCGATGACCAGGTCGATGCTGTTTTTGAAATGTTCCTCGATAAGCGACGGGTCATTGAAAATATCGCCCCCGGGCGTGGCTGCACTTGTGGAAATCACCGGATGCCCCAGGCTTTTGACCAGTTCGATGCAGATGCTGTGATCCGGCACCCGGATGCCCACGGTTTTTCTCCGCGCGAGCATGATCTTGGGCACCTGGCGGGAGCCTTCGAGAATAAAGGTATACGGGCCGGGAAGCAGCCGTTTCATGGTTTTATAGGCGTAGTTGGTGACTTTGGCATAATCGCTGATGTTTTTTAAATTCGAACAGATAAAGCTAAACGGCTCTCGTTTGTCACGTTTTTTGAGGCGGTAGATGTTTTCAATGGCTTTTTTGTTCAACAGGTCGCAGCCGATACCGTAATATGTGTCTGTTGGATAGGCGATGATGCCGCCGTCTTCCAGCACTGAAACGGCTCTGGCAATGAGCCGGGGCTGGGGGTTTTCCGGGTTGATGTGAATTAACATGGTCTCTGGCTTTTTTTCTTTTTGTTTTATGGTTATAATGCGTGCAAGGCCAATAGCCCGATGCACGTTTTTGTATCACAGATACCGGGGTCTGCGATAGTCTGTTTTGAGGGTTGATTTCCGAAAACCGGATTGTTTGTCCATATTGTACACATGAATTTTTGCTGAATCCATCAGGGAATCATTCATCGATCATTTCATTTATTTGTTATGCGGGAGGAAAATAATGGAGAATCGACCGCTTGAGGAAGCTTATTCCTTTGATGACGTATTGCTGCTTCCGGGTTACTCCGACGTGGTGCCCAGCGCTGTGAGCACCGCAACGCGGCTGACCCGGAACATCAACGTCAATATACCCATCTGCAGCGCTGCAATGGACACCGTAACCGAGGGCAGAACCGCCATCAGCATGGCGCGGGCCGGCGGTATCGGCTTTATTCACCGCAACATGAGCATTGAGCGGCAGTGCCGTGAAGTGCGCAATGTGAAGAAATCAGAAAGCGGAATGATCGTGGACCCGGTGACCACATCACCGGATGTGCCCATCCGCAACGTATTAAAGCTCATGCAGCAGTATCGGATATCCGGCGTTCCGGTCACGGTCGGCGAAAAGCTCGTGGGCATTGTCACCAACCGGGATCTGCGCTTTATCACGGATCTGGACAAGCGCGTGGACGAGGTGATGACCCGGGAAAATCTGATTACCGTGGCCGAAGGCATCAGCCTGGAGGACTCCAAGAAGATGCTTCATGCCCACCGGATTGAAAAGCTGCTGGTGGTCAACCCCGAAGGCCGGCTCACGGGCATGATCACCATCAAGGATATTGAAAAACTCAAGAAATACCCCCATGCCTGCAAAGATGACCTGGGCCGTCTGCGGGTCGGCGGCGCCATTGGGGTGGGCGAGGACATGGAGGCCCGGGCCGAGGCCCTGGTCCAGGCGGATGCGGATATCCTGCTGGTGGATACCAGTCATGGATTTTCCGCCAATGTTTTGAGCGCGGTCAAGCTTCTCAAGAAACGATTCTCCGACGTGGATGTGGTCGCCGGTAACGTGGGAACGCCCGAGGGCGCAGAAGCGTTGATCGAGGCCGGGGTGGATGCCGTGAAAATCGGGATCGGTCCGGGCTCCATCTGCACAACCCGAATTGTGGCGGGTATCGGCGTGCCCCAGCTCACTGCAGTCATGAACTGCCGGACAGTGTCTGAAAAAACCGGGGTGCCGATTATTGCAGACGGCGGCATCAAGTATTCCGGGGATCTGACCAAGGCCCTCGGGGCCGGGGCCAACTCAGTGATGATTGGCGGGCTGTTTGCCGGAACAGAGGAAAGTCCGGGCGAGAAAATTATCTACCAGGGCAGAAGCTACAAGGCCTACCGGGGCATGGGGTCGCTTGAGGCCATGCAGGACGGCAGCCGGGACCGCTATCACCAGGAGGACCAGGAAGAGGCCGATAAGTTGGTGCCTGAAGGTATCGTGGGCCGGGTTCCCTACCGGGGCACCATCGGCGAAAACGTCTATCAGCTCGTGGGCGGATTAAAATCCGGCATGGGCTACGTGGGTGCTCATTCCATAGAGGAGCTGCGCCAAAAAGCCCGTTTTGTCAAAATCAGCCCGGCAGGCCTTCGCGAAAGCCATGCCCATGACGTCATTATTACCAAGGAAGCACCCAACTACAGCCTGGACTAAGAGGCAAGCATGAGTATCAATCCCTCCGGCTTCGTACACCTTCACGTGCATACCGAATACAGCCTCCTTGACGGGGCCATTCGGATACGGGATCTGCTGGCCCGGGCAAAGGAATATGACATGCCGGCTGTGGCCATCACGGACCACGGCACCATGTTCGGGGTGGTTGATTTTTATCAGCAGGCCTGCAATGCCGGCATCAAACCCGTTATCGGCTGTGAATGCTACGTGGCACCGCGCAGCCGGCATGACAAGACCCAGGCGGACCACCGGGAAATGACCCACCTGGTTTTGCTGGCCCGAAATCAGACCGGATACAAAAACCTTTGCAAGCTTGCCACCGCCGCCAGCGTGGAGGGGTTTTACCACAAGCCCCGCATTGACAAGCAGCTGTTAAAGGAACATGCCGAAGGGCTTATTGGCTTGTCCGCCTGCATCAAGGGTGAAATTCCCATGCAAATTCTCCAGGGCCGGCAGGATCTGGCAGACGAGGCCGCAGCCTTTTATGCGGATTTGTTCGGACCGGATAATTTTTACCTGGAAATTCAGCAAAACGGCATGGACGATCAGGTCATGGTCAACCAGGCATTGATTGACATGAGTCAGCGCTTGTCCATTCCCCTGGTGGCCACCAATGACTGCCATTACCTGGATGCCGGAGACGAGCGGGCCCACGAGGTGCTTTTGTGCATCCAGACCGGCAAGACAATGGATGACGCTGACAGGATGCGTTTTGGCAATGGCGAGCTTTACTTCAAGTCCCCGGAGGACATGGAAAAATCCTTTTCCCACTGCCCGGAGGCCCTGTCCAATACCCGGCAGATTGCCGATCGCTGCCATGTTGAATTTGATTTCAATACCCATCATTTTCCCAATTTCAATCTCACGGATGATCGCTCTGAAGCCGAGCTGTTTGAGGAAAAGGTCCGCAGGGGCTATGCGGCCCGGATGGAAAAAATCCGGGAGAAGAATCCGGATGTGGATGAATCGGTTT
>JAGTVF010000127.1 GCA_018224315.1 Desulfobacterales bacterium
GCAGCCCGGGTGACTTTTTTTTTCTCATCCATAATGCAGGACTTTTACAATACCCGTAAGGCAAGATCAAATGATAAAAGACAATGCTTTGATTCTGCGGGCTTTCGTAGTTGCCCGAAAGGCAGGCCTTTTTATCAGTTTCAGCGCTAACCTTTTCAAAATAAAACTTTTTTATATGATATTAAAGAAAACGGAAAACCGGTTTTTTGCCAGGGGTTGCTTTTGGGATTCTGTTTTGGCTTGACACAAGTTTTTTGAAAAGGTATGAAATCAAATTACGCTATATTATTTTCAACAAACCGGGATCAAAGAACAAAAGCCAACGTAAAAAGATACAAGGAGATTGGAGCATTGGCAAATCATAAGTCCGCGCTGAAGCGAATCAAGCAGAACACCAGGCGTCGCATGCGCAATCGAATGGTTAAAACCCAGGTCAAGACCTCGGTCAAAAACGTGCTCACAGCGGCAAAAAGTGAGGGAGATGTCGGCTCAGAGCTTCAAAAAGCGCAGTCTGTCATTGACAAGGCGGCCCGCAAAGGCGTGATTCACAAAAAAACCGCCGCCCGCAGAATTTCCAGGTTAAACCGCAGGGCAAACCGGGCTGCTTCGTAATTTTTAAAATAACTTCTTGATTTTGCTTGACCACTCAAAAATCATCGGTCATCCGATAATAAATCCGCTGTGCCAGCCGGCCGGAAAGCTTGGCCACAGCGGATTTTTTATTCTGCTCAGTGCCCATGTTGTCGCCGGCCACCGCGTATTCCTCCGAGGCTGAAACGCCGCTTGCAGACCACAGGGTCTCGCCGCTTGTGCTGACAAGCCGGACATCCACCACCACGGTCACCCGCTCTTCTGAAGTCTGATGAGCTGCGCTGTGCGAGATGCTGCTGCTGCGCGCAGAGCGGATCACTCCGGTAAGCACCGCATCTGCACTGCTTTTGTTGCTTATTTTGGCCTTGTCCGTGCGCGTGATCTCATAGAGGATGTCATTGGTGATCACGGCTTCAATGCCGATTTCTCCGGTTCGGTTGGCAAATGTTTCCACTGCGATCCGCCGGACATCCCCGGGGAGGCTGCCGCCGCCGGCCAGTCGGTACCCGCAGCCGGCGATCATCATCGCCATGGCGGCGAGAACCGCGAATACAGAAAACAGCTGCCATTTGCGTTTGCGGGTTTGCTTTTGGGTATTAGACAACGATATTCACCAGTTTGTGTTTGACCGTGATCACCTTTTTCACCGGCTTGTCTCCGATAAAGCGAACCACGTTTTCATCTTCCAGGGCCCGGGCTTTCAGGGCCTCATCATCTGCATCCCCATCGATTTCAAACTTGGCCCTCAGCTTGCCGTTTACCTGAACCACGATCACGCGGGTGTCAGCGGAAAGCGCATCTGTCCGCCATGCCGGCCAGGATGCATTGGCCAGGCTGCCTGGCGCATGCCCCATGGCCGCCCAGAGTTCCTCGGCAAAATGCGGCACCACCGGGGCAAGCAGCAGAAGAGCGGTTTCCATGGCCCCGCGCATTACCGCGGCTGTTGTATCATTTGCGTTGTCCGGTGAAATATTGCGGGTTTCGGCCTGGTACATGGCATTGACCAGCTCCATGACAGCACTGATGGCCGTATTGAAATGGAATCTGGCCTCGATGTCGTCTGTGACCTTTTTAATGGTTTGGTGGGTTTTGATATACAGGGGCCGGATATTTTCATCCAGGCGGCCGGGTGCATCCGTGTAGGACCGACTTTGGGCAAAGCGCTCCATCCATGCCGAAGCCAGACGCCAGATCCGGTTCAAAAACCGGAAACCGCCTTCCACGCCCTGCTCGCTCCATTCCAGATCGCGTTCCGGCGGGGCGGCAAACAGGCAAAAAAGCCGGACCGTGTCCGCACCGTAGCGGACCACCAGTTCATTGGGGTCAATGATGTTTTTCTTGGACTTTGACATTTTTTCCACCCGTCCTACTTCCACGGGCTGGCCGCACATTTTGCAGAAAACCGATTCGCCGCGCACATCGGCTTCCTCCGGATACAAAAAGCCATGCTCCGGACAGTGCTGGGTCTCCTTGCACACCATCCCCTGGGTGAGCAGGCGCGTGAAGGGTTCCTTGAAATCCACCAGCCCCAGGTCCTTTAGCACCCGGGTAAAGTACCGGGAATAGAGCAGGTGCATGACCGCATGCTCAACACCGCCGATGTACTGGTCCACGGGCATCCAGTAGCTGACCTGGCTTTTGTCGAACATGGCCGTATCACAGTGCGGACTGCAGTATCGCTCAAAATACCAGGAGGATTCCACAAATGTGTCCATGGTGTCGGTCTCCCGCCTGGCTGGAGCCCCGCATTCCGGGCAGGCAACGTTGACAAAGGCCTCATGGGAGGCAAGTGGTGAGCCGCCGCCTTCGAGCAGATCAACGTCTTCCGGCAGCACCACCGGCAGATCGGCTTCTTTTACCGGCACGATGCCGCAGGCGTCACAATGGATCATGGGCACCGGCGCCCCCCAGTAGCGCTGGCGGGAAATGCCCCAGTCCCGGATACGGTAGCTGATGCTGCGCTTGCCCAGGCTGTGTTTTTCAAAATAGGCAATCAGGTCTTCATAGGCCTTACGGTTGTGCATGCCGTCAAAGGGGCCGGAATTGACCATGGCCCCGTCGCCGGTGTAGGCCTGCGCTGCTGCGGTTTCCTCCACAGACAGGTCCTCGGGCTTGATTACCACGATAATGTCAATTCCGTATTTTTTGGCAAATTCGTAATCGCGCTGGTCATGGGCAGGCACGGACATGACCGCACCGGTGCCGTATTCCATCAGGGCGAAATTGGCGGTATAAACCGGGATTTCGGTGCCGGTGACCGGGTTGGTGCACCAGGCACCCAGAAACACACCCTCTTTTTCCTTTGTTTCCAGCATTCGGTCTGTGCGGCTTTCAGCCGCCATGCGCCCGACAAATTCGGCCACAGCCGCCTGCTGCGCCGTGTCTTTGCAGAGGGTTTTCACCAGGGGATGCTCCGGGGCCAGCACCATGTAGGTGGCTCCGTAGATGGTATCGGGCCGGGTGGTAAACACGTTGATGACCTCATCGGTACCGCTGACAGGAAAACGGATTTCCGCGCCGGTGCTTTTGCCGATCCAGTTTTTCTGCATGGTCAGTACTTTTTCCGGCCAGCCGGGCAGTTTTTCACAGTGCTCCAGCAGATCATCGGCATAGTCGGTGATCTTAAAAAACCATCCCCAGAGTTTCTTTTGTTTTACCGGACGACCGCAACGCCAGCACTCGCCGTTTTCCACCTGTTCATTGGCCAGCACGGTGCTGCAGGTCTCACACCAGTTGACAAGGGACTCCTTGCGGTAGACCATGCCTTTTTCATACATGCGGATAAACAGCCACTGCTCCCATTTGTAATAGCCGGGATCGCAGGTGGCCAGCTCTCTTTCCCAGTCGTAGCTGAAACCCAGGCGTTTTAATTGCTTGCGCATGGCCGCAATATTTTCCCAGGTCCATCGGGCCGGATGGGTTTTATTGGCAATGGCCGCGTTTTCCGCGGGCATCCCGAAGGCGTCCCAGCCCATGGGATGCAAAACATTGTAGCCGCACATCCTTTTATACCGGGCCACCACGTCACCGATGGTATAATTGCGGACATGTCCGATATGAATGCGGCCCGAAGGGTAGGGAAACATTTCGAGCAGATAATATTTTTGCCGGGAGTCGTCGGTATCCGCGCAAAAGGCCCGGGTATCCTCCCAGACCTGCTGCCATCTGGGTTCAATGGTTTGCGGGTCGTATCGTTGATCCATTTTGCTTTGCTGCCTTTTTTGTGGTTGTCGGAGATTGTCACTTTCATGCCACAGGATAAATGAAATATCAAGCCTGAGGCGTCAATATGCCAGAAATCATTTGACTTGTCTGCGCCAATTTCCTATTTAACTCCTGAATCGGCCATTGTGGAATGGTTTCCGACGGAACGCGGAAATCTGTAACAATTCAAAAACATTCACATGCACCGCACATCACGATCGGCCTGATGCAGACGCATTGGATGCAAAAAATCAAAGAAGTATTCTGGAAAAAGCCGCATATGACAAGTAAGATTCTCATCAACGCCGTGGACCCGGAGGAATGCCGTATCGCCACGGTCACAGACAACCGCCTGGAAGAATTTGACATTGAAACCAGCGCCCGGGAAATCACCCAGGGAAATATTTACAAGGCCGTGGTCTCCAGGGTGGAGCCGAGCCTGCAGGCGGTTTTTGTGGACTACGGTGCGGAAAAAAACGGTTTTCTGCAAAAGCAGGAAATTCATCCGGATTATTTTCATGACGACCCTTCCGGCAACCAGTCCCTGAAAAACGTCGTCAAGCGTGGCCAGGAACTGATCGTCCAGGTGACCAATGATCCCATCATGGAAAAAGGGGCCATGCTCACCACTTATGTCTCTCTTCCGGGCCGAAATACCGTGCTGATGCCCGGCACCAAAAACCGCGGAGTTTCACGCAAGATCAGCGATGACAAGGAGCGCAAGCGGTTAAAAGAAATCACCCAGAACCTGGATTTGCCCGAGGATTACGGCCTTATCGTACGCACGGCCGGCCAGGGCAGCAACAAAACCATTATTTCCAAGGACGTGCGCTATCTCATGCGCCTGTGGAAAAACATCCAGCAAAAGGCCGTGGATGAAAAGGCCCCGGCGCTGCTCTACAAGGAGCAGACCGTTGCAGTGCGGGCCATCCGGGATTCGTTTACCACGGATGTCAAGGAAATCCTCATCGACAATGACACGGTTTATCAACAGGTCCGGGATTTTATTCAGATTGTCTCGCCCCAGCACAAAAAAGTCGTCAAGCGATATTCAGCTGACAAGCCCATTTTCACCAAGCATCAGCTCGAAGAGCAGATCGCCTCGATCTTCGACAACCGGGTCAAACTCAAGTCCGGCGGCTCCATTGTGATTGAACAGACCGAAGCCCTGGTCTCCATTGATGTCAATTCGGGCAAGGCCACCCAGAAGGCCTCCATTGAGGCAACAGCTTTGCAGACCAACCTTGAGGCCGCCGAGGAGGTGGCCCGCCAGCTGCGCCTGCGGGACTTCGGGGGCTTGATTGTTATCGATTTTATTGATATGCGGGACCGCAAGCACAAATCTCGGGTGGAACAGACCCTGAAAAACGAGCTCAAGCCCGACAAAGCCCGCACCAAGGTGGGCCGGATATCGGCTTTCGGCTTACTGGAGATGTCGCGCCAGCGGATTCGTCCTTCGATCCGGTCGCTGAATTTTGAGACCTGCCGGTACTGCCAGGGCAAGGGCGTGATTCAGTCGGTGGAATCCCTGGCACTCGGATTTCTGCGACGTCTGCGCCTGGAGACGATCAAAAGCGGGGTGACCACGGTCCGGGGGCATCTGCCCCATGAAGTGGCCACTTATCTGCTCAACCGCAAAAAGCGGGAAATCCTGGATCTGGAAATGCGCCGGAAAATCACCGTATCCATTGAGACCGACAACAACATGCTGCCCGGCGACAGCAGGATTGAGTGCGAATAGCCGGAAAAAATCGGTAAAAAATCAGGCAACCAGACATGATGGAATCGTAAAAAGTCCTAAAACTGATATATTCTCCAACAATAAAAAAAATAACTTCATTTTAATTAACCCTTAATCACTTAAAACTTAAAACTGCTTGTAAAAAAGACTTTTTACAGGCTCACCGTACATGGAAAACATTTGAAAAGGAGGCTTGACGTTGATTGAACTAGCTTATGCCATGGGCCAGACAGGCGAGGGTGCTGCCCAGGGTGGCGGGCTGGC
>JAGTVF010000128.1 GCA_018224315.1 Desulfobacterales bacterium
CCCGTCAACCGCCATTGCGGTTTTGTCCCCGTAGACCAGATAGCCCAGGTTGTCGGCCCCGTATCGGAATTGTTTGATCTGCATGGCTTGCCTCCTGATCGGTCTGATGTTCCATGAATGCCACAGATTTTAAAACCATCTGTATCAGCACAGAAAATATTGATCAACAACCGGAAGATCCCTTGGCTGGTCCGGGTTCCACCGGTGACCGGCCAAGCCCCCTGCCGGGAAGTTGCGCTTTTTGTGCGCTGCAATTATATATAAACAGAAAAGGCTTTCCATGCCTGTCAGGTCGATTGGGCAGCGCTGCTGCAGGACTGCTTTGCCTTGATCGTCTATTTATCAATACAGGGAGATACTTCATGAGCAATTCCAATAAAGGCAAAAGAAGGGTTTGTTTTCGTATGGCTGCGCCGGATGCTGTAAATGTAAGCCTTGCCGGAGATTTTAACAACTGGGATGCACACAGGCATCCGCTGAAGAAAATGCCCGGAGGCTTCTGGGAAAAAAACGTCATGCTGCCGCCGGGCCGCTATGAATACAAGTATCTGATCGACGGCAAGTGGCGTCTGGACCCGGCCAATCAGCAGAGCTGTGCGAATTGTTTCGGCGGCCGCAATTCGGTTGTCGAGGTGGCTTCGGCCCCTGTGGCGGTGCGCTCCCGGAAGCGGTAAGCCGCAGGTCTGAGTCCGGCGGTCAGCCGGGTAAATTCTTATTTTCGCACCGCAAAACACAGCCCGTCATGGAGGGCTGAGTGCATGGGCAGATAGGAAAGGATCTGGACACTCTGCCAGCCGGAATCGTTATAAATGGTCTGGTTGAATTTTTTTGCATCCACAAATGCGGTATTGTCGGCAATCAGCAGGCCGCCGGGACGCACCAGAGGGGTTAGTTTCACAAGCGCTGCGTGATAATCCTTTTTTTCAATATCCATGAATACAAAATCAAACGGGCCTTCCAGTTCCGGCAGCACCTGAAGGCCGTCTGCCGCCATGACGGTCACCACTTCGGAAAGCCCGGCCTGATCCAGGTGGGTTCGGGCCCTTTGGGCCATATCTGCATTGTTTTCCAGACTCAGGACCCGGCCGTTGGCCGGCGCGCATGCCCGGCCCAGATAGATGGCCGAATATCCGGTGGCCGTGCCCAGTTCCAGGATATTGACGGCGCCGGTGGCCCGGGCCAGGACAAACAGCAGCTGCCCCACCACCGGACCCACAATGGGGATGCCTTCCTTTTGGGCTTCTGCCTCGAGCTTTTGCAAAACCGCATCCCGCTGCGGGGTAAGTTCTGAAAAATAGGTTTCCGGGTGTTTGACCGTGTCTGCCAAGGCGTGTTCTCCTGTTTTTAAATGAGGGGTGCGGATATTTTTTTACCTTCCCACCATAATTTCTGTTTGCTGCATTTGCAAGCCGCCATAGTGTCGGGATCTGGATAATGCCTGACAATCGGCAATATTGGAAAATTCACGGGCTGAAGCGCTTCTTGCTTTTCGGGTTTTGCCGCCCGGCAATGCCAGCCAAAACAGACCTTGATGTTGGCTTCGGTTTGACGCTTCAGAAGGTTTGATGTATATTTTCAACCAGGTACGGGTATTGACAAAAACACCACAGGGGGGTGGCTGATGAAGCGCACGCAATGGAGCAGCAGGGACCTGGAGCAGATCCAGGAGCATGGACTCTCTGAGGAAGTTGTGGAAGAACAGATCGCGGTTTTTGAAAAAGGCGCACCTTATGCCGAGCTGGACCGGCCGTGCACGGTGGGCGACGGCATCAAGCGACTGGGAGACGAGGATCTTGACGCATATATCCGGGCCTTTGAAAAGGCTGTTTCCCGCCGGCAGGCAGTGAAATTCGTGCCGGCTTCCGGTGCGGCCACGCGGATGTTTAAGGCCCTGCTCCAGGTTGCCCACAGCCATTCGCCCGTGGAATATGCAGAGATCTGTGCAAAAGGGCAAAAAGAGGGGGGCGAGTATGCCGAGGCCTGCACCTTCATGGAT
The DNA here is from genome assembly GCA_018224315.1 of Desulfobacterales bacterium. Lineage (GTDB taxonomy): Bacteria > Desulfobacterota > Desulfobacteria > Desulfobacterales > Desulfosalsimonadaceae > Desulfosalsimonas. Next base: position 1,997 of record JAGTVF010000128.1, read on the forward strand.
CAGGTTCGGCAGTTTGCCTTTTATGCAGACCTGTCCCAAAAGATGGGAAAAGACGGGCTGGATGCGGCAGAGATGTGCAAACAGGGCGATTTTACCCAAATTTTTGAGTATCTGCTTACGGACAAGGGCCTGGATTATGCCGCAACCCCCAAGGGCTTGATTCTGTTTCATAAATACCCGGGTGGCGCCCGCACTGCATTTGAGGAGCATCTGGTGGAGGCGGCCGCGTATGCAAGGGATCAGGACGGCGGCTGCCGCCTGCATTTCACCGTGTCCCCGGAGCACAGGCACGGGTTTGAAAGCCTGCTGAAGGCAAAGCGCCGGGACTTTGAGCAAGCCTATAATGTTGTCTATGATGTGGGGTTTTCCCGGCAGTCGCCGGCCACAGATACCATTGCCGTGGACATGGAAAACCGTCCTTTACGGGATTCAGACGGCGGGCTGGTGTTCCGGCCGGGCGGCCACGGGGCCTTAATCGACAATCTCAATGCCCTGGATGCGGACCTGGTTTTTATCAAAAACATTGACAATGTTGTGCCCGACCGTTTGAAAAACGAAACTTACCGCTGGAAAAAAGCCCTGGCCGGATACCTGGTGAAGTTGGAAAAGCAGATCCGGCGCTTTCAGGAACAACTGGCCGGAGACAACGCACGAAATTCGGACCTCGACGAGGCGGCCGAATTCGTGGAAAGCCAGCTCGGGGTCCGGCTGCCGGATTATTTTAGAAATGCTTCTGCAGACCGCAAAAAGGCGTTTTTAACAGACCGGCTGCATCGTCCCCTGCGGGTTTGCGGAATGGTGCCCAGCACGGGCGAGCCCGGCGGCGGCCCGTTCTGGGTGAAAGAAAAAGATGGAGGGGCCTCCATCCAGATTGTGGAAAGCGCCCAGATAGATCCGGATTCCCCCCGGCAGCAGGAAATGGCAAAGGCCCTGACCCATTTCAATCCCGTGGATATTGTGGCCAGCCTCAGGGATGCCAATAACCGGCCCTTTGATCTGCACCGGTACGTGGATGATCAGGCGGTGTTTATTTCCGTTAAATCCAAAGACGGCAGGGATTTGAAAGCCCTGGAGCATCCGGGTCTGTGGAACGGGGCCATGGCCGGGTGGAATACGGTGTTTGTGGAAGTGCCCCTGATTACATTCAATCCCGTAAAAACCGTCAATGATCTGCTGCGCAGGGAACATCAGGGATAGCCTGGCAAAAAGGGGTCTATCGGCTATGACAGGCGCCTGCCGATGAAAACACGGCGCCCGGGAACTTTTCCGTTCCGGGCGCCGCTTTTGTTTAACCGTTCAGTTTGGGCTGAATGCAGATGTTGGATTTATTTGACCTTGATTCCCGCCAGATCCTGGACAAGGCGCTTGCGGGCCTTGATGTCATACTGGGAAGTGATGGCGATCTGCTCCATGATGGGTGATCCGCCGCCGTGGTAGTTGCCGTAGTTGGTGGTGCCGGCTGCACCCGTGCAGGTTTTTTCAATGAAATACAGCCAGAACTTGATCTGGTCGTCCACGGCTATATTGGGGTTGCGCTTGAGGTATTTTTCCAGGATCGGCTTTAGTTCCGGGTTGGTGATATCGCTTTCATAGGGGAACGTGGACGGAAATCCGCCGGCGATGTTGCACAGCATTTCCTGCTCGTGAAACACGGCTTCCCCGGTCAGGCAACGGCCCACGTTGGCATAGATGGAATCGGGAATGCAGCTGCCCGGCCCGTAGGGCGCCCGGCCCATGCCCGGGATATAGACCTCGGGTTTGCCAAAATCAGAGGCGGTGTAGCCGGCTGCATAGCCCAGCTCGGTGACCTTGATGATCTCGGCAAACATTTCCCGCACATGGGAGGTTTTCTCAATGCCGTTGTATTCCGCGGCCGTGGCGGCCAGGCCCAGCAAAACATCGCCCAGGGCCGGCTTGCAGCCCGAGTAGCTGTGACGGTGAAACAGGGCAAACAAAAGCGCGCAGATGCCGCCGTGATCGTTTTCCCCGCACAGAAACACCCGGTCCCAGGGAATAAAGGTGTCTTCAAACAGAAGGTAGGAGTCGGTGTATCCGCCGTCAAAGCCTCTTTGGTAAGTCTCCCGGGGGCGGGAACCGTGGGGGTGGACCACCTGGATAAGGCCCTCGTGGTCGGCCGGGATGGCAAAGGCCACGGCATAGTCCTTTTCATTGGGCCCCAGGGCCCGGGTGGGCACCACAAGGATTTCATCGGCAATGGAGGCCTCGGAGATGTGCAGTTTGCAGCCCTTGACAACAATGCCGTCTTTGGTTTTCTCCTTGACGTGGAGATACATGTCCGGATCAGCCTGATCTGCCGGACGCTTTAGGCGCTCGCCTTTCATGTCGGTCTGGGCACAGCAGCCCACCAGGTCGTTTTTCTGGAAATTTTCCAGCCATTTCAGAAAATTTTGGTGATATTCAGTGTTGCCGCTGTTGAGCTTGTCAGCCTCAAAGGAAACCGCGTTAATGGCGTTGATGGCATCCACGCCCATGCAGCGCTGGATGCAGCCGCCGACCTTTTTGCACAAATACCGGGTCATGTCCTGCTTTTTATGCAGATCCGCAGGGGACTGGTGAACGTGGCAGAACCGGTTGATGGTCTCTCCGGTGAGATGGGAGGTGGCCGTGCAAAGATCTTTTCCCTCGGTGCTGGCGGCTTCGTCAAAAGTTACGCCCATGACATTTAAGGCCTGGGCCTGGACTTCATCGTCGCGGTCGATTTTGCCGCCGTTGAAATACAGGTTGCGCCGCATTTTTTTAAGGCCGTCGATGTACTCCTGTTTGGTTCTCATTATTCCTCCGGTTGTCTTGGATGGTGTCTTTGTGCGCAAAGCCCGAAACAGCAGCTTCCGGTCCGGTAGTCAAAGTTTTTGTTAAAGTCTCATTATTAAACAAAGCCCTTAAACTAAATTAAAACTCCAATATATTTCTGTCAATCATAATCTTTCCCCTGTTTTGTAATAAATTTATACAGGATGGGTGTGGAAATGAATAAATTTGTATAACTTTATGAAAAGAAACGATCATTTTCAAAAGGCGGGTTGTTTTATGGTATGGATTTTTTTATGGTAAATACGAATTGCGCACATGCCCGGACCCGAGGTCACAAATATTGACGGTTGCTTCTTGACAACGCCCGGCCGGCTGACAATTATACAAAAAATTGTTTGCAGCCCGGCAGGGCAAACCAAAACGGATTTCAATAAACAGATGATAAGTGATAACAACGACTGGATTTTTCGCCATGCCGAAAAGACCCTCATGCGCCTGTTGCCGCGGGTGCGCGCGGCCATGGGACCCATGGATGCAAAATATGATCAGATGTGGGAGGGTTTTGAACAAAGGCTCAGACAGCACTGGGAACGTTTGTTCCGCGTTCTTCTGCAGCTTTACGGGTGGCAGTATGACTTTTTTTATCAACTGGAACAAATCCTGGTCATGGCCGCCCGGCGCTGGGCGGGCCGGCCGGAATATTTAAAGGAACTGGACCGGCTGCGGCAGGCCGATCCCCAGTGGTTCCAATCCCAGGAAATGGTCGGCGGGGTGCTCTACGTGGATTTGTTTAGCCGGAACCTGGCGGGTCTGCATGATCATATTGCTTATTTCAAGACCATGGGCTTGACCTACCTGCATCTGATGCCGCTTTTTGCCGTGCCCCATGGAAACAGCGACGGCGGTTATGCAGTCAGCGATTACCGGGCCATCAACGCCGACATCGGCACCATGGAGGAGTTGTCCGCCCTGGCCCGGATTCTGCACGACAACGGCATTGCCCTGGTGCTTGATTTTGTCTTAAACCACACCTCTGACGAGCACATCTGGGCCAGACGGGCCAGGGGCGGAGACGTGGATTTTCAGGAATATTATCTCATGTTTGACAACCGCACCCTGCCGGATCAGTATCAGCAGCACCTGCGCGATATTTTCCCGGATTCCCGCCGGGGCTGTTTCACCTTTGAACCGGAATCGGGAAAATGGGTGTGGACCACGTTTAACAGTTTTCAGTGGGATCTCAATTATGCTAACCCGTCGGTGTTTCGGGCCATGGCCGAAGAAATGCTGTTTCTGGCCAATCAGGGCGTCCAGGTGCTGCGCCTGGATGCCGTGGCCTTTACCTGGAAGCGGCTGGGTACCAATTGCGAAAATCTGCCTGAAGCCCACATGCTGGTGGAAGCCTTTAATGCGGTGGCCAGAATTGCCGCACCCTCCCTGCTGTTTAAGTCCGAGGCCATTGTGCACCCCGACGAGGTGATCCGCTATATTCACCCGGACAAGTGTCAGCTTTCCTATAACCCCCTGCTTATGGCCCTTTTGTGGGAGGCCCTGGCCACACGGGAGGTGCGGCTGTTAAACTCCGCCATGTGGAAGCGTTCCCGGATTCACCCGGAATGCGCCTGGGTCAACTACTTGCGCTGCCATGATGATATCGGCTGGACTTTTGACGACCAGGATGCCCGGGAATTGGGGATCGATCCCCATGATCACCGCAAATTCCTAAACCGGTTTTACACCGGCGAATTTCCCGGGTCCTTTGCCAGGGGACTGTCGTTTCAGCACAATCCGGACACGGGAGATCGTCGCATATCCGGCACTCTGGCCTCCCTGGCCGGTCTGGAAGCGGCTCTGGAGCAGGAGGATGCCGGGCTTATCGAGGCCGCTGTGGGACGCATCAATCTGCTTCGTTCCATCATGCTCAGCGCAGGCGGCATTCCCCTGATCTATCTGGGTGATGAATGGGGGATGTTAAATGATTACACATACCTGTCTGATCCGGCCAAGGCAGGCGACAGCCGATGGGTCCACCGGGCCCGGCAGCGCTGGGAGGCCAGAGGCGACGTAACCGATGCCGAGGTGCTGGAATGGCGGTTTTTCAATGAGATGACCGGACTGATCCGCCTTCGCAAGCAGTTGCCGGCCCTGC
>JAGTVF010000129.1 GCA_018224315.1 Desulfobacterales bacterium
CCATATCATAAATATTGGTGATTTCACCCTCGGTGATCAGCTCGCCTTCGGCAGGGATGGGATTGTGAAAAATCAGCTGCTGCTCTCCGTGCAGGATCCCGGCAAGGTTGACTTCCGCCTGGATGCCAAAATGCATCAGAAAGTCAAACACTGCAGCCACCCCGAAACTGGGAATGACCTTAAAATCTTTTTCATAGACGTAGTTGAGGTCTTTGAAACCCGCCCCCACGCCCAGGGCGTACAAGGCCGCATCCTTCCAGGTATAGGGCGTGGTGACAGGGCCGATTTTTTTTCCGACGGTATCCAGGTTCAGGGCCATGGGCCTTCCTCCTTGATTTGATGGGTTGGGAAATTGTTTGGAAAAACGGCTTTACCATTCCTTATGATCTGTGTAGCATGAATTAATAACGATTTTAAAAAAGTTTGGGAGGTTATGATTAGAACAGTTTATTCCAGCAAATGATGGGGAAAATCATAAAATGGTTTTTGTCCCCATGTCAAAGGATTTTTCAAAAGTCCGGGCTCATGGCCCGGCCGCCGGCAACGGCTAACAGGCAAAACCCGGTTTCTGATCAATGGCATTGCCGTCACCGGCCCAGGGACGGATAAATTTTTGTTGTTTTATGAATCCGATCTATTATGATAAGATAAACGATGTTTTGTTCTCAATTGGATGGTTTTTTTTACCCCAACGGAAAGGATATGGATTATGCCTATTGGACTGCTTGCAGCATTTGCTTTTCTGCCCATCCTGGTTGCTCTTGTGCTCATGGTTGGCTTTCGATGGCCGGCCACCCGGGCCATGCCGCTGGCCTGGCTGGTGGCTGCCGCAGCCGGGGTTTTTGTTTGGAAAATGGACCTTGTGGTCGTGGCCGCCTCCACGCTTCAGGGTTTTGCCTCTGCAATCACCGTGTTGCTGATTGTTTTCGGCGCTTTGATGATTTTATACACCCTGTCTGAAAGCGGGGGCATGGAAACCATCAACCATGGCTTCCACGGCATTTCCAGGGACCGCCGGGTCCAGGTGATCATTATTGCCTTTATATTTGAAGCATTTCTTGAAGGCGCGGCCGGGTTCGGCACCCCTGCGGCCATTGCCGGCCCGCTTTTGATGAGCCTGGGCTTTCCGGCACTGGCCGCGGTTCTGGTGGCCCTGATTTTAAACTCCGTGCCGGTTACCTTCGGTGCTGTGGGCACGCCCGTGTGGTTTGGCCTCAAAAACCTGTCTTATAAGGTGGAGGGGGCCATCGCCCAGGCCGGCCCGTCGGGCATCGGGTTTGCGGACATGGACGGATTCTACATGCTCATCGGCAAGTGGGCTGCTGTTTTTCACTCGGTCATGGCCTTTATCCTGCCCATTTTCGTGGTCTGTTTCATGACCCGGCTGTTTGGCCAAAACCGGTCCTGGAAAGAAGGTCTTGCGGTATGGAAATTTTCCCTGTTTGCGTCAGCGGCCTTTGTGATCCCCTATCTGGGCTCGGCCTTTTTTATTGGCGAGGAATTTCCGGCTCTGATCGGCGGGTTGGTGGGACTGCCCATTGTTTTGTATGCCGCCAAAAACAGCTGGTTTCTGCCTGAACAAGCCTGGGATTTCGGCCCTCAGTCCGAGTGGGAGCCGGAATGGACCGGAGAGATTGCCACGGCCACAGATATTTCGTTTAAACCGCAGATGAGCCAGGTGCGCGCCTGGATGCCCTATGTGCTCATCGGTCTGATACTGGTGCTCACAAGGGTTCAGTTTCTGCCCCTGGTGGATTGGGTCAAGGTTTGGAGTATCGGGGTTTCAGAAATCCTGGGCCAGTCCGGAATCAGCTATGCCCTTCAACCTTTTTATAACCCGGGTGTTGTCCCCTTTATTCTGGTGGCCGTACTGACGGTGTTTCTCCACGGCATGACCGCGGAGAAAGTCAAAAAGGCCTGGGGCCAGGCGTTTAAGCGAATGAAAAACCCCACCATTGCCCTGCTTTTTGCCGTGGCCCTGGTGCAGATTTTCAAAAACTCCAGCATGAATCCCATGGAATATGCCTCCATGCCGCTTTCCATGGCAGAGGCCGTGGCCGCGGTTACCGGCGGGTCCTGGCCCTTGTTTGCATCATTTATCGGTGCGCTGGGCTCATTTATCACCGGCAGCAACACGGTATCCGACCTGCTGTTTGCCGAATTCCAATATGATATTGCCACAGCTCTTGAACTGCCCCGGCAGATTATCGTGGCCCTTCAGGCAGTGGGCGGCGCCATGGGCAATATGGTCTGCATCCACAATATTGTTGCTGCATCGGCCACGGTGGGCCTGGTGGGCATGGAAGGCGTGATTTTAAAACGAAACGTGATCCCCCTGCTTCTCTACGGGGTCGTGGTGGGCATAATGGGAATGGTTTTTGCTTACCTGATGTTCCCGGGAGTGTTTTAAAAAAATCCGGATGTATATACCGGGTGCACAAAAAAGATCGCAGAAAGGCGTAAATAATGACGGATAAACAAATGGTCCGCCGCTTTGAACAAATCGTGGGGGCCGGAAATGTCATGGCCGCAGAGGCCGACCGCCAGGCCTATGCCTATGATGCGGCTGTGCTCGATTCGGTGGTGCCGGCCCTGGTGGTCCGGCCCGAAACAATGGAGCAGCTTGGCAAGGTGGTGGCCCTGTGCAATGAAAACGGGCTGCCGCTGACCGTGCGCGGCTCCGGCACCAACTTGAGCGGCGGCACCATACCCAGCAGCACCCGGTCCGTGGTGGTGGTCACAAACGGGCTGGCCCGAATTTTGGAAATCAATACCGAAGACCTTTATGCCGTGGTGGAGCCCGGGGTGATCACTGCCAAATTTGCAGCCGCTGTTGCGGAAAAAGGGCTTTTTTATCCCCCGGATCCCGGCAGCCAGGCCGTGTCTACCCTGGGCGGCAACGTGGCGGAAAACGCCGGGGGCCTGCGGGGATTAAAATACGGGGTCACCAAGGATTACGTCATGGGTGTTGAGTTTTTCGATGTCAATGGCGAACTGGTCAAATCCGGCTCCAGGACGGTGAAGTGCGCCACAGGGTTTAACCTTGCCGATCTCATGGTGGGATCAGAGGGGCTTTTGGGGGTTTTTGCCCGCATTGTTTTAAAACTCATTCCCCCGCCCAAGGCTTCCCAGGCCATGACCGCGGTTTTTGATTCCGTGGAAAAGGCCTCCGAGACCGTGTCTGCCATTATTGCCGACCGGATTGTGCCGTGTACCCTGGAATTTCTCGATAACTTCACCATCCGGACCGTGGAGGACTTCCGGCATGCCGGCCTGCCGGTGGATGCCGAAGCCCTTTTGTTAATCGAGGTGGACGGACACCCGGCCGAGGTGGCCGAAGACGCGGAAAAAATCCAGGAAATCTGCCGGAAAAAAGGCGCTGTCAGCGTTCAGGTGGCGGCAAATGCAGAGGAAAAGGATTTGATCTGGCAGGCCAGGCGCGATGCGCTCCCCGCACTTGCGCGCCTGAAGCCCACAACAGTGCTCGAGGACGCAACCGTGCCCCGCAGCCGCATTCCCGACATGCTCAAAAAGATCAAGGAGATCAGCCAAACCTATAACCTGGATATCGGCACCTTCGGCCATGCCGGTGACGGCAACCTGCACCCCACCATTTTGACAGACAAAAGAAATCACGAGGAATATGCCCGGGTGGAAAAAGCCATTGACGATATTTTTGAGGCGGCCCTGGCCATGGGCGGCACCCTTTCAGGCGAGCACGGCATTGGTCTGGCCAAGCGAAAATACATGGAAAAAGAGACCAGCCGGGGCACGATCCTGTATTCCCGGATGCTCAAGCAGACCTTTGACCCCAAAAACATCCTGAATCCGGGCAAGATGATCGGAGAATAGCCCATGGCAAATATCGCTGAACTTGTTCGGCTCCTAAAGGAGTTAGAAGACGATCTTGTTTCCTGTACACGCTGCGGCATGTGCCAGGCCGTATGCCCACTCTACGGTGAGACCGGCCGGGAGACCGACGTGGCCAGGGGAAAACTGGTTCTTGTGGAAAACCTGAGCCGGGAAATCCTGGATGACCCGGAAGCGGTCAAGGAGCGCCTGGACCGGTGCCTGTTGTGCGGTTCCTGTGCGGCGGCGTGCCCTGGCGGGGTGCCGGTCTTAGATGTGTTTTTAAAGGCCCGGGCCATTATTACGGGATACCTGGGTCTGTCGCCCATCAAAAAAGCCATTTTCCGGGGATTTTTGTCCAATCCGGATCGGTTTGACAGCCTGATGCAATGGATGGGCCGCCTGCAGGGGCCCTTTACCCGGAGTGTGAACAAAACTTTGGGATCCTCCTGCGCCCGTTTCATGTCCCCGGTTATCGGTGACCGGCATTTCATGCCCATTGCCGCCGAGGCCTGGCACAAAAAGGCCCGCCGGGACTTTTCATGGCCCAGGCAAAGCGGCCGGACCCGGGTGATTTTTTATCCCGGCTGCCTGGTGGACAAGGTCCTGCCGCGTGTTGCAGAAGC
>JAGTVF010000130.1 GCA_018224315.1 Desulfobacterales bacterium
GCCAAAGTGGCTCATGAGCAGAATCCCGCCGGTGTTTTCTCTGATGCGGGCCTGTATATGCTCCAAACCGCTGGTGGAGTAGGTGATCCGGTCTTTATGCGCCAGCAGATAGCGGTCCACGTAAAGATGGGTAAAGCTGTGAAACTGCCGCCACGCACACCAAATATGATACCATGCCGGCTTTGTCGGGAAAAGGGTTCTGTAAAAGCGTACGCTCACGGCCACCCGGGGCGGGAAAAACAGAAAATAGCCCGTTGCAATGATGCGCACGGCTGCGTAAAAAATCCAAAGCCCGTATTTTTCAGAACAGTATACCAGGATTTGGTAAAACAGGCGAATCATGGGGTTTCACCATAACTTTGGGGTTTTCGGACAGCAAACCATTTTTCCTCGCGTCCCTGGCCCGAATCCCGGACGTGGCGGATTTCAAAGCCTGCGGATGTCAACAGATCCCGGATCTGTGCTTCGGTGCGGTCGTGGCGCGCAATTTTGCGCAATTTTAAGCGCAGGATTTCCACCCGCCGCAGAAAGGTATCTTTTGCGTCTCTGAGCACGGCCGCGCGCATAATCAGCCGCCCGCCCGGATCCAGACGTTCTTTGGCAGCGGCCAGGGTTTGGGCGGCTTCATCATCTGAAAGATAATGGAGCATGTCGATCATCAGCACGGTGTCTGCGGGATTTTCCAGCGCCGGTAGATCCGGGGCCGCGGCCTGCCAGAAGGTTCCCTGATCGGCCGTGAGGCGGCGGGCAAACCGCACCCGTTCGGCATCCGGGTCCATGCCGGTTATCCGGATTTCCGGGTCCATGGCCAGCAGCCACCCGGCGGTGATGCCATAGCCGCATCCGATATCCAGAACCGCTGCCGGCTTGTCCAGAAACCCGGGCAGCTCGGCAAACATGGGGTCCACCCGGCGCTTGATTGCGGCAAAAATCCGGGGATAGGCCTCGGTGTGCCGGTATATGCGGCCCAGGCGCTTTTTGTGTTCTGCTGACCCCGGTGCTGCCGGGCCCCGGCCGAGGACTGCGGGCTTAAACAGGAAATCAAGTACGGCCGGCAGCAGACAGAAGGTGCCGGCGGCCACGAACAACACCGCAGGGGCCAAAATCCGGCCCAGGCTTTTCATGAGCAGGTGCTCGCCTGCGGCCAGGGCGGCAAATCCCATAAATGTGGAGGCCGCAGCCAGAAACACGGCCATGCGGATGTGGGCGAAATGGGGATGGGCCGGGGTGCCGTAGCGCTGATAGGCCCGGACAAAATAAAGGGAATAATCCAGACCCATGCCGAAAACCACCACAGATAGCATCAGCCCGGGGATGTTTAACGGCTGGCCCAGCAGGTGCAGGCTTCCCAGGGTGCAGACCATGGCAAAACCCAGGGGCAGAAGCGAGACCGCCGCCAGGGTGAGATCGGCAAAAAACACCACCAGCAGTAGGGCCACGCCTGCGGCGACAATGGCAAACATCCGCAGAAAAGTATCTGAAAGAAGTGCGCCCAGGTTTTGGGAATAGGCATCCGGGTCCAGCACGAAGATCTCCGGGCGGCCTGATGAAATCGTGTCAAAAAACCGGGCCGGGTCATAGTTTTTTCCGGGCAAAAGGGAGGCAAACAGGATGCGGCCGTCTCCGGTTTTTGCCGGATGAATGCCCATAAAACGGTCAAAGCGCTCATCCGGGATCAAAAGCCCGGAGCAGTCCGCGGTTTTGTATGGATACACGTCTGAAAAATGCTCCGGATCCATGCCCAGGGCTGCGGCCTGGCGCTGGATGCGGGAGAGAACCTGCTGCCGGTCTGCGTCCTGCCAGAAGCTTTTCCATGCATTGATGTTGGTGCGGCAGCGCTTTGGGCCGGGAAACAGCATGGAGGGCAAAAAGGCTTCGGAAATCCGGTTTTGGGTCATCTGGTCCTCGATGGAAGCCGTCAGGCGGTCGCTGATCTGCTGGATTTCTTTTTTGTTTTTTGCCCGGGCCATGACATGGACCTGCTCAAACATCTGGTTTCCCCAGGTGTCTGCCATCTTTTGTTCTGCGCCCAGGGTGTCTTTGCTCACGGTATTGATGGCGGAAATGTCCACGCAGAAATCCGGCCGGGCAAAAAGGGCAAAAACCCCGGCTGCCAGAAGGGCGAAAATCAGCTTGGGCTTTTTGCCGGAAAGCACCGCCCGGTCCACTGCGGTTTGCAGCAAGAGCTGATGTTTGCGCCGGGCGCCCTTAAGTCGGGGCATCAGCAGGGGAAAGCCGGTATGCACGAACAAAAAGGAAAACAAAATGCCCAAAGCCGCAAATTGTCCGATTTCCCCCAGTATGGGAAAACCGCTGAAAGTCAGCAGGAAAAACGCCCCGGCCGAGGTCAGCGCCGCTGCCAGGCCCACTGCCCAGATCTCCATAGAGGCGTGTTTGCCGGTGGTTTCATGGGGCCGGTCGGCAAACAGCAGGTAGGAAATGCCGTGATCCACCGTAATGGCCACAATGGCCCCGCCAAATCCCAGGGCCATGATGGTGATGGACTCGTAAACCAGGGCGTAAACCACCAGGGCGGCCAGGGTGCCAAACACCGCGGGCACAAATGCCAGAAGCCCGATTGCGGGCCTGGGAAAGGCCAGCATGAGCAGTAGAGCAATGCCCATGGCCGAAAGCAACACCGCCTGTCTGGCATCGTTTTTGGCCGCGGTCTCGTTGTCGATCACCGCCCTGTAGGCACCTGCGGCGGTGAATGTGAGATCCCCGTCCCGGGGATCAAAATCGCGGGTCAGGTTTTGCCGGGCCTGGCCGATCGCTTCGGCGATTTCCCGGGCGGCTTCGGACCCGGTTGCCGCCCGGCCGGGATCGGCAATAATCAGGACATGGTTTAAGTTTTCTGAAAATAGCCGGCCTTTGTGAAATTCGATGTTTTCTGCCGGCATCAGGGCCCTGGTTTTTTCCAGGACAACGTCGCGCAAAGACGCGGGATCGGCCATAATGGCCCGGGCCTGGCCTGTGCTCTCCATGGTGTACAACCGGGACAGGTTTTCTTTGACCCGTTTTTCCAGCACCCCTTTTTCCAGCAGGGGGGCCGCTTTTTTTACCAGGTCCCGGGCGGTGAGCAGGGCCGGCAGATTTTGTGCGGCATGACGATTTAATGCGGAAAACAGCTGCCCGGCATCTTCCATGCCCACGGATTTAAAAAGTCCGGTGGACTTTAGATGCCCCTCCACCCGGTCTGCGGCCCGGGCCAGCCGGTCCGGGTCTGCGGGTTCAAGGCCCAGATCGATCAATACCCGGTTCTGGTAAGGGTGGTTTAAAATGACTTCATGGCCGTCCGCCATGACCGGATTGCCCGCGGGCAGGGAGTGCAGGATGTTGGTTTCAATGCGGATGCCTGAGGCAAATAGGACGAAAAACGCCATTGCCCCGGCAGTTGCGGCAAAAAAGAGGCCGCGCACCAGTATGGATTTTCTTGTAAGCCCGGCTTGCGTCAATGGCGGCCACTCCTTGCGGCGTTTCGCAGAAAATCGGCAAACCGCCGGCCCATCAGCCGGGTGAAAACCCTGGCGTTTCGAAGAAAATCCACACCCGGGCGGAAATGGGAGATGCGCTGGTCAGCCGGCAGGTAATGCACTCCCACCGGCACTTCCATGACCGGCACACCGCAGCGGCGGGCCTGCACCAGGATCTCCACCTCAAAGTCAAACCGGTTGCAAACCGCTCCCCAGTGCAGCGCTTCAGGCAGGGGATAGGCCCGGAATCCGCTCTGGGAATCGGAAAGTTTGGGGCCGCCGCACACCCAAACCCAGAAGTTGGAAAACCGGCGGCCCATCCGGGAACCGTATCGGATATGGGGCTGATCCATCCCCGTGCGGCAGCCCACGATCAGGGCCCGGCC
>JAGTVF010000131.1 GCA_018224315.1 Desulfobacterales bacterium
GGGTCACGGAAATTTTTCCCCCGAGCCCTTCGAGAAAAAACAGGGTGTCGGGAAACTGTTCGCGCACCCTGGCCACAATATAGCGCCAGGCCGCAACCGGAATCATGTATCCGGCATCACAGCGAAATCCGTCCGCCCCCCGGCGGCACCATGTCAGAAACACCTCAGCCATGTACTGCCACAGCTTCTGGTGGCTGTAATCGAGCTTTGTCAAATCCTCCCAGACCACGCCCCAGGCCCCGGGCATCTGGATTTTGCCGTCTTTTTCCCTGTGCAGCCACTCGGGGTGCGTTTCATGCAGACTTGCCCCCCAGCCGGTATGATTGATGGCAATATCGAGCAGAATCCGGCCGCGCCGGGCATGGATGGCATCAACGAGCTCCATGAACTGCTCCAGAGGGGTGGCTGCAGGGTCAAATTCCGCCATGGCCGGATCCACGGTCGTAAAACTCTGGGCGGCATAGGGACTGCCGAACCGGCCCATTCGGCCGTAGGTGGTGGGCGTGGGATGCACCGGCAGCAACTGTATATACGGGCATCCAAGGTGACCGATGATAAAATCGAGCTCATGGATCAGATCCCGGAACTTGCCTGACGGGGGAATCACCGTGTATCCCCGGCGATCTAAGGTCTTGAAATCCGCATCCCCGGGGGGCAGCTGCCGCTGGTGTTTATTGGGCCCGAACTGACGGACAAAAGCATTGTAGATGATATTGCCGCAAACCGTTTCCGCCGGCTCCACGTTGATGATGGTGTTGGGACCAGGGGGCCATACGGGCGTCTCCTTTCCCTCGGGCAGAAAAAACGCCTTGGCCTCGAAATGGCCCACTTCTGTCAGGCCCACAGTGACCTCAAAACCGCTGTCACCGGCCGGGACCATGGGGATATCCGACCAATCATGATACAAAATGGGCTCGTTTTGCTCTACCTGACAGATCACCTCCTGGCGGGCCAGAGCCGCCCGGCCCAGGTTGGTGCGCAGCCAGGCCGTGCCCGGGCCCTGGCCGGGTGCATGCAGATAAAAAACAATGGCATCGCCCCGGAAGGCCAGCTGTTTTTTGCCCGGCGCCGGGCTCTGGGACAAATCCTGGGAAACTGTCATCTCAGCCCGCCCGGTCCGGATTTGCATTTTGTGCCCGGCCGGCCGGGCCAAAGGGCCGGAGCCATATGATCAGCTGCGGCAGCAGGGTCAGTGCGGCCACCAGGGCAATGAGCATGGCCAGCCCGGTAAACACTCCAAAGATAATCGTTGGGATGAAATTGGAGGTGGCCAGAATCGAAAACCCGATGATGATGATAATGGTGGTGTAATACATGGCATATCCGATACTTCCGTGACAGCGCTGCATGGCCTGCAGATAATCGCCGTCTTTTTGAAATTCCCGCTGAAAACGGTGAATGTAATGGATGGTGTCATCCACGGCAATGCCCACACTGATCGAGGCGATGGTGATGGTCATGATGTCCAGGGGGATATTGGCCCAGCCCAGGGTCCCGAGCACCACCCCGGTGGCCAGCAGATTGGGAAAAATGGCGATCAATGCGATGGTAACCGACTTAAACAAAACCAGAAACATGATCATCAGGGCCAGTATCACCAGTCCCAGGGTTTTGATCTGGGAGCCGAACAGGCTTTGCAGCACATCATTGTATAATACCAGCATGCCGGTGAGTTTCACACTGTCTTTGGCAAACCCCAGTTTTTCCTCCACATCGTGCTCGATTTCTTCCAGAAACGCGTTTCGCCGCAGCTGGGGATCCGAGTCAATCACCCGGAGGCTGATCCGGGCCTGGTCATGTTTAACCGAGGCATACGGGGCCACAAGCATCTGCTGGTATTGTTCGGGGAATTCATTGAACAAAAGGGCCATGTCCAATGTATCCAGCGGGGCGCCGGTTAACCGCTCGGCCACCTTTGTCAGGGTGGCCAGCGACAGCACTTTTCCGGTGTGATCCAGTCCATCCAAATAATCGTGAAGCTTTTCGATCCGGTCCAGCCGGTGAGGGGTGAACCAGTACTTGCCGGAATCGGCCGGATCATCAAATTCATCGAATTCACCAAATTCGGAAAACGCATCAAACCCGCCTGACCCGCTGCCGGCGTCATCGGCTGGTTCCGGTTCGGCCTGCGCGCTGCTGCCGTTAAAATCAATGATCACGTCCAGGGGAGTGGTGCCGCCCAGTTTCCGGTCAATGACGGTCATGCCCTGGTGGATTTCCGTGCTGGACTTGAAATAATCAATAAAGGCGTTTTCCACCCGCAGCCGGCTGATACCCGCGGCGCTGAGCAGCAGGGCCGCCAGGCTTAAAACAACAATTAACCGGCCGTGGTGGCGGGTAAAGCCCGCAAGCCAACGGGTCAGGGCAATGCGGGAACGGCCCCCGCTGGGCGGGGGCGCTTTTTGAAACAGCACCAGTGCGGCCGGGAAAAATATGAATGTGACAACCAGGGAAACCACGATACCCGCAGACATCATCCAGCCAAAGGTCTGCACGGGCTTGATACCGGCAAACAACAGGGATCCGAATCCGGCAATGGTGGTCAGCCCCGCATATATACACGGGGTCTTCATGGCCTTGACCGTCTCTGCGGTCAGCTGTTTGTGGCTTTTGTGCGGGGCGGCAATGATCAGTTCCCGGTAGCGAACCACCAGGTGAATGGAAATGGCCATGGTAATAATCAGCTGCAGGGCAATAAAATTCGACGATACCACCGTGACCTTCCAGCCAAACAATCCCATCAGGCCCATGGTGGCAACCGCTGACAGCCCGCAGCTGACCAGGGGCAGAATCACCCACCGCTTCCGGCGGAAAATCAGCCACAGCAAAAGCGTCATGCACAGCAGCACCCCGCCGCCGTATACCCTGAGGTCCTTTTGGATAAAGCGCATCAGGTCGTTTGCCACCATGCTCACGCCCCCGAGAAACAGATCCGCGTCATTTTCATGGTTTTCCATGATCGTTCGGATGGCGGCGATATCCCGGCTGCGCTCGGCCTCGATACGGCTCCAGTGCTTATCGACAAGGGCCTGGAGCCGGTGCATGTCCTTGTCTTCCGCCGGGCTCAGCGCCCCCTGCCCGGCCTTTTCCCGAAGGTGCTGGCGCTTTTGCCAGACCTTGTCATATTCGGGATCACTTTTGAAA
>JAGTVF010000132.1 GCA_018224315.1 Desulfobacterales bacterium
CCTTATTGTCCCTGTCCCATGAATTGATCCGGGCGGACCGGCTGGTGCGGGTGCCGCCGGCCAGATGCCAGCGCAGGGAGCCGAGCACGGCTGTAAAGTCTTTTTGCCCGCTTGTCTGCGGCGGCGGCGGCGGTTTAATAGCCTCAAAGGCGAATTTGTGGCCATTTCCGGAAAAAGGCGTGTCTGCTTCCGCTTTTTGGATCCATTCCTGGCGGTGGTTGCCGATGGCCCCATACATGGGCACGTTTTTTCTGATTTCCTGGCGGATTTTTTCAATGGTGGTGTATTGTTCCGGGTACCCCATGTTCTGGGCCAGAAGCCCAAGAATCCGCCAGTCGGCAAGGGCTTGTCCGGGCGGGGCCGCAGCCTGGGAAAAGGACTGGATCCGGCCTTCCATGTTGGTAAAGGATCCGGCTTTCTCGGCAAAGGCAGTGCCCGGCAAGACCACGTGGGCAAGCCGGGTGGTGCGGTTTTCAAAAATGTCCTGGATTGCTATAAATTCAAGCTTTTTCAAAGCATTGGCCACGCGCTCCGGGTCGGGCAGGGTGCGCACCAGGTTCTCGCCCATGATGTAGAGCCCCTTTAAATGGCCGGATTCCGCGGCTTCGACAATGCCGCAAAGATCCAGTCCCGGATCCGGGGAAAGCTTGGTGTTCCAGAGCCGCTCCAGGTGTTTTCTGGCAGCCGGATCGGAAAGGAGGTGTCGGCCGGGCAGCAGGTCCGGGGCCATTCCCATGTCCATGGCGCCGATGGTGTTGTTTTCCGGGGCCGGGATGAAAATTCCGGCATTGGCGGCGCCGATGCTGCCGGTGCCAAGGGCCAGGTCAAAGGCGGCATCAGCGATCTGTTTGCCGTGGGCCTGCTCCATTACATCCGCGCCGATCACAAGGCCGATTTTGCGGCCGGAAAGCATTTCAGCAGCCCGTGTTATTTCCCTTTCCTCTGCGGGGGACAGGGGCTGGTCTGCCAGAAGTGATGCAAAGGCGGTTTTGCACTCCTCCCAGCCGCTGGTGAATTGGCTTATAAAATGGGTGTCTGTTCCCCCGAGTTCGGTCATTTTGACGGCAAGGGCCCCTATGAGCGCCGGGATGCGTGCGTTTGGCTCCATTCCGGATTCCGGACGGAGACGCGCTCCGGCAAATCCGGCAAGGCGGGTTTTGCGGGCATCGATTGTCACCAGGGGCGTGCCGGCCCGGGCGGCCCGCTTGACGTGATATCCGGCAACCGGCACGCTGTTGTCCGGGTCAAAGCATACAGTTACAATGGCCTCTGCTTTTTCCAGTCCGGCCAGGGGCATGGTGCGGGCTATGCCCATGGTTTTTTCCTCCATGCGGCGCAGCAGGGCCTGACCGTTGATTGTGCCGGTGCTGGTGACGTTGTTGGTGCCAAACATGACCCGGGCGATTTTCTGGAAAAGATAATTTTCCTCGGTGCTGCACTTGGGCGATCCGATAAAGGCAATGCTGCCGGGTCCATGTGTGCGCTTAATTTCCGCCAGGGATTCTGCGGCCAGGGAAACCGCCTTGTTCCATTCCGCCGGTTCAAATGTTTCATCATCGTTTGCGTCCCGGGTCCGGATCAAGGGCTGGTGCAGGCGGCCGGCATTGTTTAAAAAGTCATTTGCAAAATGGCCGCGCACGCAAAGGGTGGAGCCGTTGACGCTGCCACTGAGTTTCAATGGGTTGACCTCCACCACCCGGCCTCCGGAAGTGCCCATGGCCAGGCTGCAGCCCGCACCGCAGAAACCGCAGATGGAATCCTTTTGTTTTTCCGGAGTGCCCACATGGCCCGTGTGCTTTGCAGAAAGAGCTCCTGTGGGACACATGGACACGCAGGTGCCGCAAAAAGTGCAGGTGGAGTCTTCAAGGGGCATTGCCATGAGGGTGGCCGGCCGGGATGAAAAGCCCCGGTCATTGTAATCAATGGCTCCTGTGGCCACCAGTTCGTGGTCGGCGCGGATGCATTTGCCGCATAAAATGCACTTGCTCAGGTCGCGCACGATAAAGGGGTTTAGCTCTTCATAGGGCTTGTAATTGGGCATGGGATATAGCCGGGTTTCGGCAATGCCGAGGCGTGCGGCCAGTGCCCGCAGCTCGCAGCGGTTGCCCTTGGAACAGACAATGCAGGATTCCGGATGCTCGGCCATCATCAGGCGTACGATGTTTTTCCGGTGGTTGATGATTCGCTCGGTATCGGTGAGCACGGCCATGTCCTTTGCCGCCGGGGTGACGCAGGCGGCCATGAGACGGCCGGATTTTTCATCTTCCACCAGGCACATGCGGCAGGCGCCGTAGGGCTTTAAATCCGGGTGATGACACAGGGTGGGGATAAAGATCTTGTTTTTTTCCGCAACAGAAAGAAGGGTGTCGCCTGTGCGGCAGGTTACCTTTTTTCCGTTGATGGTCAGGGCAATTGATTCCACGGGGCGGCTCCTTTTGGCTTCTGATGTTTTGAAAGGGCCGTTGAAAAAGCATTGTGCCGGATTTACGCGCGGGCTGGCAACGCCTTACCGAAGCTTGGCGGCATCCAGGTAATGCCGGAGTTTGTCCTCGCCTCCGATGGTAATAATATGGATGCCGTCGCACAGATCCTTGAGACCCTTGACAGTATCGGCAAACAGTTCAATGCTGGCTTTGTCCTTGTCTGTGGCCTTGGCCAGCTTCTGGATGGCCCAGTCAGGAACCAGGCCGGATTTGAGATGCCGGTTTAAAAACCGGGCCATTCCGGCAGTCCGCAAAATCAGCACCTCTGCAATCACAGGCACGCCGAACGTGTTGGTGCGCGACAGGAACTTGTCAAACTTCTCCACATCAAATACAGGGGTGGTGAGAAAATAGCCCGTCCCCATCTTTGTCATCGCCTCCATTTCCTTTAACTCCAGGTCGGGCACGTTTTTGCCCCAGGAGGCTTCCACCCCGGAGCCAAGGCAGAAATTGGGCTGCACCTCGATCTCCTGGCCGTCAACACTTCGGCCTTCTTTGAAGTGTTCGAGCACGGATTGGAGTTTTCCGGCATCCACGTGGAAAAACATCATTTCCTGGAGGCTGTCGCCGGTGATCCGGTAGTCCTCGGTGAACACCAAAAGGTTTTCAATGCCGGCGTGATGGGCCGATATCAGGTCCTTTTCAAGCTGAATCCGGTTTTTGTCCCGGGTGGTGGTCTGGTAGATGGATTCAAAGCGGTTTTCCTTGAGGGTCTGGCAGGTTTTGATGGTATCTCCCACAATTCCCTGGAATTCTACTTCAGAAAGGGACACCCCGTCGACCCGACCCCGGATGAGGTTTAAGCTTTTGACCAGATCCTCGGATTCCTGTTCAATGGGAGCCTGAATTTCGGTGGTGACGGAAAATTGTTTTTTTTCAAGGGCTTGTTTTAATTTCATGAATGCCTCCTTGAAATTAAGGGTTCTGGCGGCAGGACGCCGGATTTATGCAGGGCCCAGCAGCCGCGCCACTTCCTCCTTGAGCTGGGAAAGGGGAAGGGGCTTTGAAAAGCAGGCATCCGCACCATATTCTTTCATCTGCTGGAATTTTTCCTCATCCAGGTAAGCCGACAGCACAATGATTTTGGTGTCACTGGTTTCCCTGCTGCTTTTGATTTTCTGGCAGACGTCATAGCCCTTGATATCTGGCATCATGATGTCGAGAATCAGCATGTGGGGCTTAAAGTGATTGACCTGTAGGCCGGCTTCAAAGCCGTCTGCCGCGGATATGACCTCGTAGTCGTGCTCGTCTTCTTCAAGGGACTGGACAATGCTTTCAACAATGATGGGGTCATCGTCGACCACCAGGATCCGCCTGCGGTCGTCTTCCGCCACGGTTTCCGGAATGGGAATGCCCTGCTTGCGCATGAACTCTTCCAGGTCTTTGCGGTTGATGCGGCGGTGGCCGCCGGGGGTGCGGTAGGCTTTTATGTGTCCGGCATCAATCCAGTTGATGATGGTTTTGGGAGAGACGTTGCAGTGCTTGCTGGCTTTAAATACGGTGAAAACTTCGTCCATGGCGGGCCTCCTCCCTTGCGAAAAAAAGGTTGACTTTTTAAGTTTTATATTAATTATAGATTTTTAAGCTGTCAAGAAAAAAATGAATTTTTTTAAAAAAATTATAACTACTTTATTTAATTGTATTATTATTTATGCTAAAGTGTAAAGAATTTAATTTTTTAAACTTTTTATAATTATTATAATTATTATAGTTTTTAATTTCAACGTGTTTTTTTATTTCTTATGAACCGCGGTTCATTGCGGCTTCAGGGCCCGGCGTTTGCAACAATGCCGGGAAATGGTAATAATGGTCTCAGGCGGCTGGATAAAAGGGATTTTGGATCAAGAAGCCATCAAAGGAGGTGCACGGTGAAATCATATGACGTGGTTGTGGTGGGATCAGGCACCGGGGGGCAGACGGCTGCCTATACCCTGCGCGAACACGGACTTTCTGTTGCCGTGGTGGAAAACAGCCCTACGCCCGGCGGAATTTGTGCTTTGGCCGGCTGCCAGGCCAAAAAATGGTATTACGAGGCAGCCGAAACAATGGATCGGGCTCGTCATCTGGTTTCCAAAGGGGTTGTCCGTCCCCCGGAGATGGACTGGAAAGCGGTTCGGGATGCCAAACGCGCCTTTACCGGCGCTGTTCCCGGCGCCACCCGAAAAGGTTTTCAGGCTGCAGGAATCGATTTTATAGAGGGCTCTGCGGCATTTTCGGATCCGGATACCCTGATGGTTGACGGCCAGACTTTAAAATCAGAATTCATTGTTCTGGCAACCGGTGCCCGTCCCGCACCCCTGCCTTTTGAAGGTGCCCAATACCTGGTGAGCAGCAGTCAGTTTCTGGAACTGGATGGCGTTCCTCCCAAAATCGCCTTTGTGGGCGGCGGGTTTATCTCGTTTGAGTTTGCCCATTTTGCCGCACGCCTGGGTCCGGCCCAACAGATTCATATTTTTGAAGCCGGCCCGCGTCCTCTGGCCCCATTTGACGGGGAAATGGTGGCCCATCTCATGGCTGCTTCCCGGAAAGAAGGCATTGATATCCATACGGATACTGAGATAACCGGAATTGAAAAGACAAACAGCGGCTACGTGGTCAAAACCCCGGGCAAAAAGGATTTTCACGTCGACATGGTGGTGCACGGCGCTGGTCGGACGCCTGCTATCGCGAATCTGGGCCTGGAAAAGGCATCTGTGGATTTTACCCGCCGCGGCATTGTGGTGGACGGGAACATGCGCACCGCCAATGCCCGGGTTTTTGCCGTGGGCGACTGTGCAGACACGGTTCAACTGGCCCGGGTCGCGGACTATGAGGCCTGTGTAGCGGCCAAAAACATCCTGGCTCAGTTTCGCGGCGGGCAGGCTGCTGTCATGGATTATCGCGCCGTGCCTTCGGTTTTGTTTACCCTGCCCATGTACGCCATGGTCGGGGCCACTGAAGAGTCTCTGAAATCAAGCGGGGTCCGGTATTCCGGGAAAATGGCCACGAATCTGTCCTGGCCCACCTACCGGCGTACCGGAATGCAGCATGCCGCCTACAAGGTGCTGGTGGATCACAACAACCGGATTGCCGGCGCCCATATTATTTCTGATAACGCCGCCGGCCTGATCAATATTTTCAAACAGGCCATGATTCACAACCAGGATGCCGGTCAGCTGTACTGGGAGCATGTCATGACCCCGTATCCCAGCCGGGAAAGCGATATCACCTACATGCTAAAGCCGTTTATCAAAGACGATCCCCTGGCCGGGCTTTAGGCCGGGGGTGGCCGTATTCTTCCCTGTGTAGGGGATGAAATACCACCCGGTTGCGGCCTTCATTTTTGGCCCGGTAAAGGGCGTCATCGGCTTTTTTCAAAAATTCTTCCTTTTGGTCATTTTTGCCGGGCCGGCAGTATGCCGCACCAAGGCTGATGGTGATCTGCAGTTGGCTGTTTTGGTAGGAGATCCGCATTGTTTCGATTTTTTCCCGGATGGTTTCGGCAAGCTGCAGGGTCTCTTTCGGACCCATGTTGAAGGCCAGTACCACAAATTCCTCACCGCCGTATCGGGCGATCAAATCAGTTTCCCGCTTTAGTATGGTTTGCAGAAGCCGGGCGGTTTTGCAAAGAAAGGCGTCTCCGGCCTGGTGGCCGTAAATGTCGTTGATTTGCTTGAAATGATCAATGTCGCCGATGATAAGAGATAGCGAGGCCTTGCCCCGTATCGCGGTTTTCCATTGCCGGGCAAAAATTTCCTCAAAATAGCGGCGGTTATACAGGCCGGTCAATCCGTCGGTTCTGGAAAGTTTTCGGATTTCCTTGGTTTTTTGTTTCAGCAGGTGTTCGTTTTCAAGGGCGTCCCAGTATTCCCTGTTTCCCCTGTAAGCGATGATGGGCAGGTATATGCCGTAGAGCAGAAACAAAAAGGCAAGCAAGAGATTGGATCCGGTCACCAGGATTACGGCAATGCCCGGTACCAGCATCAACAGTGTGTATAGCACGGAAACCGGCCAGGCCGGGAAAAAGGCCACCGCCCCACCCGCGGTCAGCCCGGCATGGCTGGTGAGCATGGCCATCTGGGAGGCGGTTTCTTCGGGATGGGCCATAAAATAAGCAAATCCTGTCCCCCAGATCAGAGCGGTGGCATAAACACTGGCAAAAAAGGCGTAATAATTAAAGCGCCGGCTCAGCTGATAAAGGGTGCGGAACAGGTAGAACTGGGTGATGCGGAATACAGCCACAACGGTGATTGCAGAGGCGAAAATGACTGAAAACGTGGTATGCCGCTGGTAAAAACCGTTGAAATAAAGCACCACGGCCGTGATGACCAGATAAAAATACATGCCCGGGGTTGCCCGGCTTTCAAGGTCTTCGAGTACCCGCCGGTTGATTCTGTATTTTTGAAACGCCATGCGTCCTATATAAAACAGTCGGCCCGGCCAACGCAATCGGAAAACCCGGAATACAGGGAAAAGTTTGCCGGGGCAGGCATGGAATGCCTGTTTCCGGGTCTATGCGGAGAAGTTTCTGAACTGGGCGATCTGGCGGGATACGGCGATCAGTTCATTGCTTTCATCCCAGATCTCGCCGTCTTCCTCAAGCAGGCCGCAATTGATAAACCGGGTAGTAAACCGGCATTTGAGCCATTGGGTCTCGGCAATATTGCGGATGCTGACACTCAATTCAAGGGTGGGCACCCATGCCACCATGCCCTGGCTGGCCAGCACGGCCGGGGGAAAGGCGTCTGCGGCCAGGGCCACTGCAAAAACATCAAAGCAGCGCCGGTCATTGAACCGCAGCCAGCCCTTGTGCTCGGAGCGCTCTGAAAGCCGGTTTTCCATCCAGCCGGCGCATGAGGGATCCAGGCGGACTTCGAGTTGATCATACACTGTGTATTTGGGCATTGCGGGAATCCGGATGCAGCGCTCCGGCGGGGCGGGTTCCGGAGGACCGGTCTCGTATCGCCTGATTTGGCATTCTTCCGGGGCCACGGCAAAAGTGCCAAAGGCCCGGGCGGTTTCGGTTCCTGATTGGATTATCCGTGCCTGGAGGCGGGTAAACTGCCTGGAGCGGTTCATTGTTTCAACGGCAATTTCTGCAGGGCCCGGAACCGTTTTTGACATATAGTTGACCGTCAGGATCGGGGTGGCGGATTTGTCACTGCAGCGGGTCATGGCGCTGGCCAGAACGGCCAGCAGATATCCGCCGTTGGGATTGCCGTTGATTGACCAGTTGTCTGAAACCGCAGCCTGAAAACCATCCTGCGGGTTTGCGGAAACTGAAATATCTGTATCAAAAAGATGCATTTTGTTATTTGATGGGGATATCATGTCAGTTTTTTTCAAGTACCTGTTTCGGTTGTGTTTAGCATAAAGCGAAAAATCCCGCAACCAGGAAAAAGCCCGGCATGGGCTGGATTTCCCGGATTGATCTTTTTGCCCAAAAGATGCGTAAAAAAAATGGTCCTGTCAAAAACCCAGAAAATTCAACCACGGGGGATAACGGGTTTATGGAGAATCACCAAAAGGGCAACATCTTTTCCATGCTTCCCAAAGACCTTAACCAGGAAGCATTTGAGCCGATTGTAACCCATGATCATGTGGTTATTGAGCGCATTGTTTCCAGGGGGCATTGTTCTCCGGAAACCGGATGGTATGATCAAAAAAGTCATGAATGGGTCATTGTCCTGGCGGGCAGGGCAACCATTGTTTTTGAAAGCGGGCAGGAGATCCGGCTTGAAAAGGGCGATTATGTCAATATTTCAGCCCGCACCCGGCATAAGGTAGCCTGGACGGATCCGGGCCTTGAAACCATCTGGCTGGCTGTCTTCTACGGGTAAGCACGGTCACCGATAATAGTAGGGATGATACCAGTATCGCAACCGCGGGCCGTACCACGGGTAAAAGGGATCATAGAACGGGTCGTAGAACGGATCATGATAATAGAGATCCCGCCGCTGCCGGGGTTTTTGCCAGAGATGCATTTCAACGGCACGGATCACGGGCAGGGTGTGGTCATGTTCGCTGATCCGGGTTTTTTCTGACCCTGCAACCCGGCCGGCTACAGTGATCTTCCGGTCCTTTTCATAAATTTCAGGATCCAGAAACCCGTCATGAATCAGGATGAAACGGCCGCGTGACAAGTCCCTGGATTTGGGCTCATCAACGAAATCCAAAGGCGCCTGGAGTATGATGAGCCGGGTTTGATCGGCCAGGTTGCGGGTTTCCAGGATATAGCCGCCCAGAATCACGGTTTTGTCAATATGCGCATCCGGATTTTGTTTCAGGGATGCAAAGGTTACACCGCTTGCGGCACTGGTGCGAATATCTCTGGAAATCACCGAGCACCCGGAAAAAAGCACCGCCAGAAGGGTGCAGCACAAAAGCAATGTGGTTTTGCGCAAATGCAGATGATTTGTTTTCATTTTTAACCGAATGATAAAAAGTTTGTCAAAAAAAGTTCTCCCTGTTGTTCCGGGAAATCACATCAAACGGATTTTCTTTTCAAATACAATTTCCATGTTATATTAACTTTAGCCATGCTCACCAATATTTTCAAGGAACCGGTTGGAAAAGGGGGGAATAAACCCGTGCGATTCAAATATTTTTTTATTTTGTTGTGTGTCTTGATCATGATCGGATCATGGGGCTGCGGGCCCACAGTTCCCAGGGATATTGTTCAAAAGGTTACCTGGAAGAAAGATTTTAAAACGCTTCAGGCGGATGCGGATCAGTATGTTGATGAATATGTGATCTTTGGCGGTAGAATTATCAGTACGGACAATCAGCGGGACAATTCTGAAATAACCGTTCTGCAGTTTCCCCTGGATTCGTCAAACCGCCCGCAGATGGAAAAGGAATCAAACGGCCGGTTTCTGATCCGATCGGATTCCTTCCTTGATCCGGAAATATATGCGCCGGGAAAACTGGTTACGGCTGCAGGTCGTCTCATTGGCGCCCAAACGCGTTTAATCGGTGATTATCAATACGCGCATCCGATCATCAAGGGGGATTTGTGGGTGTGGGAGCCCCGGGAAAACAGTTTTCCGCGCTTCCATTTCGGGCTGGGAATCGGCAAGACGTTTTAAACGGCCGGTCAAGGTGTTTTCCGGGGATGCCGGAATGCTGAAATTTTTTGCACATATGCAGACCCGCATGGCCTTCAAAGTGATTTTTTTCATAATCGCGGGAGCCGTCCTGCTGATCTGCATTGCCCTCTGGGCATGGTCCGGCATGGGCACGGACGGGCAAACCTCCCCGCTTGTAAAAGCCGTCCTGCTGCTGGCCATGTTTGCCTTTGCCGGGGCGGTGCTGCTGATTCTCTTTATGGGCGAACAAATTGCCCGCAAACAGGCTGCACTCAACAAACAAAAACAGAAATACCGTAACCTTTTCGAACTGGTGCCCTGTGAAATTGCCATACTGGACACGGATTTCCGGCTGATCCACTTTAACCAAAGGTTTGCTGAAAAATTCAATCCAAAAATCGGCGAATACTGCTTTCGCGCGTACAAGGGCCGCGACCGGAAATGCGTGCCCTGTCCGGTGGAAAAAACCTTTAAAGACGGCCGTCCGCATTTCAGTGAGGAAACCGGATACGCAAAAGATGGCACAACCGCCCACTGGCTGGTCGTCACCTCCCCCCAGAAGGACGATGATACCGGAGAAATTACGGCCGCCCTGGAAATGACCCTTGATCTCACGGATTTGAAGCTGCTTGAAGACAAATTAAAGGAATCGGAAAAAAAGTATAAGGATATATTCAACAATATTGCCAATCCCATCTTTGTCATCGACCGGGAAGATTTCACGATTCTTGACTGTAACAAAAGCGTTCAGGGGGTTTACGGCTACAGTCAATCCGAGATTTGCGGCACCCGACTCACGGACCTGTTTGTTGCCGACGACCGGAAATATTTCGGGCAGTTAATCAAAACCCGGAATGAAATCCACCGGGCCAGGCATCTGCGGAAAAGCGAAAAGACCCTGTTTGTCAACATCCGCATATCTCCTTCGGAATACGAGGGCAAATCCGTTTATCTCGTGACCACCAGCGACATCACCCAGCGCCTGGAAGCCGAGCAGCAGCTCATCCAGGCAAGCAAAATGGCCACTCTAGGGGAAATGGCCACCGGCGTAGCCCACGAACTCAACCAGCCCCTGTCTGTGATCAAGACGGCAAGCAGCTATTTGATGAAAAAGATCAAAAGCAACACCCCCATTGAAAATGAAAATCTCTGTACCATGGCCGAAGAGATTGATACCCACATCAACCGGGCTACCCGCATCATCCGTCATATGCGCGAATTCGGCCGCAAATCCGAAATTGCCTCTGAGAAGGTAAGCGTCAATCCGGTAATTGAAAAGGCTTTTGACATTTTTGCCCAGCAGCTCAAACTGCGGGGCATTGACGTGGTCTGGGAACTGGCCCCGGACCTGCCCAGTGTCCGGGCAGATGACAGCAAGCTCGAGCAGGTCATTGTCAACCTGCTGGTCAATGCCCGTGATGCCATCGAGGATCGCTGGGGCCAGCGATCCTCGGGCATAGATACCGGAGAAAAGAAAATTTTTCTGCGCTCGCATTCGGATGGCCGTTTTGTTATCATTGAGGTCGAGGATACGGGAAGCGGGATTGCTCCCGACCTGGTGGAAAAAATTTTTGAGCCTTTCTTTACCACCAAGGATGCGGGAAAAGGCACCGGCCTGGGTCTTTCGATATCCTACAGCATCATCAGGGAATGGGGGGCGACCATTTATGCCGAGTCGGGCCGCAGCCAGGGCGCGCGGTTTATCATCCGCTTTCCGGTTTCAAAGGATGACGATTCGCCGCCAGAAGAAGGATAATCCACAATGCTGCTGCAGTATGAGCAGATCGGCGGGGTTTTCGACAGCCTGGATATGGCTATCCTGACTCTGGACCGGGGGCAACCAGGCACTCAGCTTGGCGGGGTTTGCGAACATGGCGGGAAAAATACTGCTTGTCGACGATGAAGAGGGCATCCGCAGGGTGCTGGGCATTTCCCTGTCTGACATGGGATATGAGGTGCATACAGCGGAAAACGGGGAAACCGCACTGCAGGTATTTCGCGACCAGCGGCCGCCGATTGTGCTGGCCGATATCAAGATGCCCGCAATGGACGGCATTGATCTTCTGCGCAAGCTCAAGGCCGAAGACCCGGACACCGAAGTCATCCTGATCACCGGTCACGGGGACATGGACCTGGCCATCAAAAGCCTGAAATACGAGGCCACGGATTTCATTATCAAGCCCATCGAGGACCGGGACCTGGAAAGCGCCCTGGAAAAAGCCAGGCAGCGCATCAAGCTGCGCCAGCAGTGGCGCAGTTATACAGAAAACCTCGAGGACATGGTCCGCCGGAAGACTGACCGGCTCACTGCTGCGGCAGAAGCTGCCGAAAATGCTGGAAACGGGCGTTTTCAACATCTTTTTGAAGAACTGCCCGGTTATGTGGCCGTCATTGACGGCGACTACCGCATCACCGAAGTCAACAAAGCGGTTAAATTCGATTTTGGCGTTGATGACCCGGGAGGGACCCACTGTTACGAATTGTTCAGGGGGCTGGACGAACCCTGCCTCAGCTGCCCGGTAGCCAGGAGTTTTGCCGAGGAAAGCCCCTGTCAGGAGGAATTGAAATTCACCCCGGACGGCGGAGCCCGGACCTGCCACATGTTTGCCTGGACCACGCCCCTGCAGGACGAAGCCGGAGATGTCTCCCGGGTAATGATAATGATGACCGACATCTCCCATCTCCTGGATTTAAAGGATCACCTTGCCTCTCTGGGTCTGATGGTGGGATCGGTTTCCCACGGTATCAAGGGGCTTTTAACCGGGCTTGACGGCGGGGTCTACATGCTCAACTCCGGATTTTCCCACAATGACCCGGAGGAAATCTCCGAGGGACTCAAGACTGTTAAGACCATGTCCAGCCGGATCAAGCGCATGGTGCTCGATATTCTCTATTATGCCCGGGAGATGAAGCTTGACAAACAGCCGGCCGATATTGCTGAATTTGTGCGCGAAACCGCGGAGGTGGTGGCTGCCCGCGCCAGGGAATCCGCCGTCGAGCTTGTCCGGGACGTGGATGCATCCCTGGAAAACAGCCGGATCACCATTGATGCCGAGCAGCTTCGGGCCGCCATTGTCAACATCCTGGAAAACGCCCTGGACGCCTGCGCCGAGGACCGGGAAAAAGATTGGCATCGCATTGGCTTCCGGGCTTTTGCCGAAAACGGAACACTCTGCTTTGACATCAGCGATACCGGCCCGGGCATGGAGGCGGAAATCAAGGAAAACATTTTCAAGCTGTTTTATTCCTCAAAACGCTCCCAGGGCACCGGTATCGGGCTGTTTATCACCCGGAAAATTGTCAGCCAGCATAACGGCACCATCGAGGTGGAATCCGCACCGGGCCGGGGTACGCGTTTTCGTATCCGGATTCCATACAGACAATAAGGGGTCGTTTGCAAATGCCGTTTTCGGATTTTTAAATATTAAGCAAAGGGGGTAAGGATGGCCAAAAAAATCCTCGTAATCGACGATGATCCCTCCACGGTCAAGTACTTGGTCAGCGTATTGAAAAACAACGGGTTTGAAACCTGCGAGGCCTATGACGGAGTGGAAGCCATGGCGGTGCTGCAGCGGGAAAAGCCGGATTTGATCACCCTGGACCTGGAAATGCCTGAGGAATGGGGAACCCGCTTTTACCGGAAACTGCGCAAGCAGGAGGGCGCGCTCAGGGATACGCCGGTGCTGATCATCAGTGCCATGCCCTCGCGGCATCTGTCGGTGCGCGATGTGGTGGGATACCTGTCAAAGCCGTTTGACCCTGGTGAGGTAATTGATATTATCAATCAAAACATATAATTTTCTTTCACCGCCATTGCCGCCGGCCGGTCGGCCGGGTCGTCATGCCGGCGGCATCCGCTGCGCTCTCCATCTGGTCTGCACTGGCAGCATGCAGTCTTTCCCGTTCTGATCCCGCCGGCCTTTGAGCATGGATCAATTCGTTTTGAGCTTTTGCTTGACTCGTTTCAATAATCGATATAGGTTAGCCGGTCTGAATACAAATTTTTGATTAACATGTCATTGCGGAGGTTTTGGTATGGTTTTCACGGTATCCCTATATGCCTCTTTAATCATATTTTTTTTGGGGCTGATATACAGGGGCGGCACCTGGTTTCAACGGGAGGCCGGGTTTTACGGGCAGGAGATGAGCGCTTCAGCGCGGTTTTTTTCCGCTTTTCAATCAATGCTTGCGGTTATCTTCAGCCCAAAGATTGTCAGGCTGCTCCAGGCTTTTGTCCTTGATGTGCTGCTCCAGCGAAAGATTTTAAAGGAAAGTGTTCTTCGGTGGGCCATGCACATGCTCATCTTCTGGGGTTTTATCCTGCTTTTGTTCATGCACGCCCTGGGACAGATTGTGACCGATTCCCTTTTCAGCAATTACGAATCCACATTGAATCCTTATTTCTTTCTCCGGGATCTGTTTGGTTCCATGGTTCTTGCCGGAGTGGTCATCGCCGTGATCCGGCGGTTTTTCCTCAAGATACCGAGGCTGATGACAAGCAGTATGGACAAGTATGCCATCGGCATCCTGGCGGTGATCATCCTCTCGGGATTTTTGCTGTCGGGGTTAAAGATTACCTCCGAAACTGAATTTTCCAATATGGTGGATGAGTACGCCGGCTGGCTCAGCGACGAAGAACTCCGGGCCCTGGAAAGCTACTGGGTAAGCGATCAGGGGCTTGTGTCTTCGGATGTGACCCGGCCGTTTGAAGCCGATGTGCTGCAACAGGGCAAGCAGGCCCATGAAAGCTATTGTGCTTACTGCCATGCCCCGGCGCAATCGGCCTTTGCCAGCTATTCCACCGGAAAGATCCTCAGTCCGGCCGCCGGTGCCATGGACCGGGCCGGGTTTGTGGGCATATTGTGGTATATTCATTTTCTTTCCTGTTTTATCGGGCTGGCCTACCTGCCTTTCAGCAAAATGCTGCATATCTTTTCAACGCCTGTCACCATTATGGCCAATGCCGTGATGGATGAAAAAAAATCAAAACCGGAAAATGTGGCCACCCGGCAGATCATTGAACTCGACGCCTGCACCCATTGCTGCACCTGCAGCCTGTACTGCTCTGCCATGATGGGCTATGAAGCAAGGCAGAACACCTATATTCTGCCATCAGAGAAAATTGCGCCCCTAAAGGCCCTGGCAGCCGGCAGGGACCTGGATGAAGCCGAAACCCGGGCCATTTTGGAAGGCATTTATTTGTGCACCAACTGTGACAGGTGCACCGTTGTCTGCCCTTCGGGCATCAACCTGCGGCAGCTGTGGCTCAATGCCAGGGAAAAACTGTTGCAGCAGGGCCCTGCAGAACCCCTGGTCCTCTCCCAGCTTTCATTTGTCAGGGGACTGAACCGCAAAAAGACCCCGGCTGACATTTATCCCCTGCCGCTGGAAAAAGCCGACAATGCGGTTTCTGCAAAATACCGGCCCCTGCTGGATCCGGACCGCTCCATTGACCTGACCCCGCCTGCGGCCGGCCGGCAGCTGGCCAGCGGCTTTGAAAATACATTTTCCTATTGTTTCGGGTGTCAGAACTGCTCAACAGTGTGCCCGGTGGTCGGCAATTACGAAGATCCCCAGGAGCAGCTCGGACTGCTGCCCCATCAGATCATGTGCAGCCTCGGGCTGGGGCTGACCGAAACAGCCATGGGCGCAAAGATGATATGGGATTGCCTGACATGCTACCAGTGCCAGGAGCATTGCCCGCAAAATGTTAACGTCACCGACATCCTCTATGAGTTGAAATACATGGCAGTGGCCGGTGTGGATGAGGCAAGGCAAAATCATGATCAGGCCGGAGGTTTAAGATAATTATGGAGCGCTACATTTTTTTTATCGGCTGTCAGATTCCTTCACGGGTTCCCCAGTATGAAACAGCCGCCAGGGCTGTTTTAAAAAAATTCGGAGTGGAGCTGGCAGATATCAGGCAGTTTAACTGCTGCGGCTATCCCATGCGCAATGTGGACAAAAAGGCGTTTCTTCTTTCTTCAGTCAAAAACCTGGCCCTATCCGAAACCCAGGGACTGGATATGCTGGTGTTGTGCAACTGCTGTTTTGGGGCGCTGAAAAATGCCGAGCACATCATGGCCGAAAAAGGCCCCCTGCAGGATGAAGTCCTGGGTACAGTCCGGGAAATGGGCCTGGATTACCAGGGAAAAACCCGGATCCGCCATTATCTGTCCGTGCTGTATCATGACACCGGCATTGCTGCGATCAAAAAGCAGCTGCACAAAACCTATGAAGAATTAAACATTGCCGTGCAGTATGGGTGTCATGCCCTGCGGCCCAGCACTGTCACCCAGTTTGATGACCCGGCGGCCCCGTCTTTGTTTGATGAACTCGTGGCCGCAACCGGGGCCAAAAGCGTGGACTGGACAAATAAGCTGGAATGCTGCGGGGCGCCCCTGATGGGGACCAATGATGCCCTGTCAGCAGACCTGTTTTCAAGAAAGCTGGAAGCCGCAATAAAGGCAGAGGCTGATTTTTTCTGCACATCCTGCCCGTATTGCCAGATTCAGTTTGATACCGTGCAGCAGATGCTTGTCGAGGACAATGCCGGCCAAAAGCCCCTGCCTTCCATTCTTTTTCCCCAGCTGCTGGGGCTTTCAATGGGCATTGACCCCCAAACCCTGGGTCTTGGGGCCAACAAACTTGATATAAGCAAGATAGAATCCTATTTAAGCAAGGACAAGGAGTAGATAATGCCGCGTGAAAACAATGGCGCTGTGCTGGTTGTGGGAGGAGGCATCACCGGAATGCAGGCATCGCTGGATCTCGCCGATTCCGGCTACTATGTCTACCTGGTGGAAAGGTCGAGTTCCATCGGCGGGATGATGTCCCAGCTGGACAAAACATTTCCGACCAATGATTGTGCCATGTGAATTATTTCACCCAAACTGGTCGAGGTCGGCCGGCACATCAACATAGAATTGCTCACTCTTTCAGAAGTCAACAGCATCTCCGGCGAGGAAGGCGATTTTGAGGTCAGCATCACCAGCCATCCCCGGTACGTGGATATGGACAAGTGCATTGCATGCGGGCTTTGTTCGGAAAAATGCCCCAAAAAGGTTCCCAATGAATATGACGGCAGCCTGGCCAACCGCAAGGCCATTTACGTGCAGTATGCCCAGGCGGTACCCCTGAAGTATGTCATTGATCCGGAACACTGCATCAAACTCAACAAGGGCAAATGCGGGATTTGTGAGAAAAAATGTCCCACGGGCGCCATCAACTTCGAGGATACCAAAAAAGAAATTTCTCTGAATGTCGGCGCCGTGGTGCTGTCCCAGGGCAGTGAAACCTTTGATCCGGCGGTGCACGACACCTTCGGGTATAAAAAGTATCCCAATATTGTCACCAGCCTGGAATTTGAAAGGATCCTGTCGGCTTCCGGGCCGTACGGCGGCCACCTGGTCCGGCCCTCTGACAAGCAGGAACCGGAAAAAATCGCCTGGCTTCAGTGCATCGGTTCCCGGGACGAACACATGGGCGCCAGGGGGTATTGCTCGGCGGTCTGCTGCACTTATGCGGTCAAGGAAGCCATGCTGGCAAAGGAGCACTGCAAACACAATCTGGATACGGCCATTTTCTATATTGATATCCGCACAAACGGCAAGGATTTTGAGAAATATTACAACCGGGCAAAAGACGAGATGGGCGTGCGGTTTGTCAAAAGCAAGGTCACCGGCGCCCCTCCGGTGGACGGCACCGGAAAGCATTTGATCCGCTACATTGATGAATCCGGGAAAAGGTGCGAAGAAGAATTTGACATGGTGGTGCTGTCCGTGGGCCTGGGCGCCACAGCCCGGGGCGCGGAACTGGGCAGAAAACTGGGAATCGAACTCAACCGGTACGATTTTGCCGCTTCTTCCAGTTTTGCCCCGGTTTCCAGCTCTGTTGCCGGCATCTATGTCTGCGGGGCCTTCCAGGGACCCAAGGACATTCCCTCGTCTGTGATCGATTCCAGTGCGGCAGCCGGTGTGGTGGGTTCCAGGCTTGCCAATGCCAGGTGGACCCAAACCCGGGCAAAGCAAATGCCAAAGGAGAAAAACGTTGTCGGCGATCCCCCGCGCATCGGTGTTTTTGTCTGCTGCTGCGGCACCAATATCGCGGGCGTGGTGGATGTGCCCAATGTGGTGGAATACGTTAAAACCCTGCCCGGGGTGGTGTATGCCGAGCAGAACATGTTCAGCTGTGCCCAGGATACCCAGGACAAAATGGCCCAGGTCATCCAGGACGAAGGCTTAAACCGCATTGTAGTGGCCGCCTGTACACCCAAGACCCATGAACCGCTTTTTCAGGAAACACTCCAGAACGCCGGGATCAACAAGTACCTGTTTGAAATGGTCAATATCCGGAACCAGGATTCCTGGGTGCACAAAAACAATCCCGAGGCCGCCACGCAAAAGGCCCGGGACCTGGTGGGCATGTCTGTGGCCAAAGCTGCCAGAATCGAGCCGTTACAAGAGCCGGTTTTGGAGATCAATCAGCGGGCCATGGTTATCGGCGGCGGCGTGGCCGGAATGACAGCGGCGGAAAACATGGCCCTGCAGGGCTATGGGGTCGATCTGGTGGAACGCGATGCGGTTTTGGGCGGAAATGCCCGGAATCTTCCCGAAACCTGGCGGGGCGAGGATGTTCAAAAATTTATTGCCGGCCTGGCCGGGCGGATTGAAAGCAATGCCAACATTGCCGTGCATTTAAATTCCACCATAAAAAATGTGGACGGGTTTGTGGGGGATTTTAAAACCACCATTGAAAGCAACGGCCAGCAAAGCAACCTTGAGCACGGCGTGGCGGTGATTGCCTCGGGCGCTTCTGAATACAAGCCTGTGGATCAATACCGCTACGGAAAAGACGATCGCGTGGTCACCGGCCAGGAACTGCAAAAACGGCTGGTGGAAAATGATCCGTCCATCAGCCGGGCCGATTGTGCCGTATTTATTCAGTGCGTGGGCTCCAGGATCGCCGAAAGGCCTTATTGCTCAAAGCTTTGCTGTACCCAGTCCATTAAAAGCGCCCTTGAACTCAAGAAACGAAAACCGGAAATGGACGTGTTTGTCCTTTACAGGGATATGCGTCCCTACGGTCTAAGAGAGGATCTCTACCGGGAGGCCAGGGCTGGCGGCATTAAGTTTGTCCGGTATGATTTTGACCACGGGCTGACAGTGGAGGCGGAAGACAATGCCCTGAAGATCGGTTTCAGGGATTTGGCCCTGCGACGGCGCATGTCGCTTTCCCCGGATCTCGTGGTGCTGGCATCAGCTGTTGTGCGGGAGAAAAACGATC
>JAGTVF010000133.1 GCA_018224315.1 Desulfobacterales bacterium
AGGGTCCAGATATCCACATCCCCGTAAAGACCAATTTCCATAACATCGCGCCGGGGATCCAGCAGCCGGACCTCGGGCTCTTCGATATTGTCGGGAAAGGTCCGGATCCGGTTGACCGCCTGGTCAATATCCTGAAAAACCTTCATCCGGTTGGCCCCGGAGACCAGTTCGATCCGGACGGTGCCCGATTCCTCCCGGGCTGTGGAAGTGATTTCCTCGATGCCTTCAACCCCCCGGATGGCTTCTTCCACGGGCAGCAGGATGCCCTGTTCCACTTCCGCCGGGTCGGCACCGGGATAGCTGACAGAAACTTCGACCATGTCGAGCTCAAATTCCGGAAACACTTCCTTCTGGATGGCAAAGGCCGTCCAGATACCGCCGGCAATCAAAATGATCATCAGCAGATTGGCGGCAATGGGGTTGCGGACCATCCACGCAATGGGACCCGGCCGGATTTTGGCGGATTCGGAACTGCTGGTGTCGGTATTCATTTAACCGCCGTCTGCCGGGTTGCCGTTGTCATCGGAGTCTTTCAAACGCAGGGGTGCCCCCCCGGCCACGGTGGCCAGGCTGGAGGTGACCACTTTTTCACCATCATTTAAGCCAGTGCGGACATAGGCGTGTTCGGCATCGGAAAACACGATCTTTACATCCCGGATCTCGAGCTTTCCGTCCTTCATCACCCAGACGGTGTTGTTTTTCCGGATGTAATCCCGTTTCAGCCGGATCACATCTGGTATGGGGCGGCCCTGAATTTCGGCCTCCACAAAACTTTGGAGCAGAAGCGGCGGTGTTTCCGGATCATCTGCCTTCCGGGCCAGGGGGTCATCAACGGCCACAAGGACCCTGGCAAAGCGGGTATCCTCGGCCAGGGTACCCACAAGGCGGTAGAGCCGGCCGGTGCGGGTTACGCCTTGGGGCCAGGCCGACCGGTTGCGAATGCGCACCACAGCGCCTTTGTCATTGTTGTTTTCCGGAAAAGAAATCCATGGAAGCGCTGACTGGGAAACCGTCGTCTCCACCCAGAAAGTTTTTGTGCCCACCAGGCGGCCCAGCACCTCCCCGGCCGACACCCGGGAACCCACATCCGCATCCCGGCTCAGAACCCGGGCGTCAAAAGGGGCTTTGACCCGCGTGCGCCCAAGCTCCAGCTCGGCCTGGCCCACAGCGGCTTTCGCGTCATCTACATCTGCTTTTGCAGCCATAAGCTGGGGCCTGCGCAGCACAAGATCCCGGTGCTGCCCGGAAAGCTCCCGGCCCATGGCCCGGTAATCCTGCTCGGCCACATTCTGCCGGCCCATTTCCAGCTGCAAATTTGACACGGCCCGGTCCAGGTCGCTTTTCCGCCGCGTCAGGCTGTTTCTGTAATCCGTGGGATCAATCTCGACAATTACCTGCCCCTTTTTGACAAACCCGCCAGGAGTAAAATCATCAGACCGGGAAAGAATCTCTCCGCCCACCCGGGGCTGCAGCGAAACGTCGTGTTCGGCCACAACCGTGCCCATGGCCCGGATCACGGGCCTGTATTCTCCCTTTTGCACCTCGGTGACATCCACCAGCATGGCCGTTTCCCTGGCGGCTTCCATCCGGCCGACTTCCGGTTCCGTGAAAAACACGAGCACCAGGGCGCCGGCGCCGGCCAGAAAAATCAGCGCACAGACCAGCAACGTGGCTTTCCATCCAAAGCGTCCGCGAGTGGGATTTGAAGGTTTTGCAGATGATGACACGATCAGTTTTCCTCCTGCCGGGTTTCAAACCCCCCGGCCAGTGCCCTGTACAAAGCAATTCTGTATTCCAGCAGCTGCTGTCTTGCGCCCAGCAGATCGCGCCGGAGCTGCTGCTCGTCTGTGAGGGCAGATAACACGTCAATATAATTTCCCGCGCCATTAAAATACCGGTCCGTCAGCTGGCGGCCGGCCTGTTGGGCCAAATCCAGCTGCCGCCGCAGGCTGCGGACCCGGTCCTTTTGCTTTTGCTCCTGAACAAGGGCGTCTTCGACCTCCTGAAACGCCTCCACAACAATCTGGCCGTATTCATAAAGCCGCTGGTATTTGACGGCTTCTGCGGCATCAGCCTCGGCCCTGAGCCGGCCTCCGTCAACAAGGGGAACCACAAGGTTTGCCATCACCGACCGGAGCCAGTCGGAAAAAAGCTCGGACGGATCCTGGTCAGTGGTGGATGCCGAGGCCGTCAGGCTGAGCCTGGGATACCGGCTGATCTCTGCTGCGGCCAGGTCCTTGTCCGCGGCCTGAAGCCGCCTGCGGGCCTCCCGGACATCGGGCCGCCGGCTCAGCAATTGCGAAGGGACACCGGTTTCCGGTACGGGGGGAAGACCGGGAAGCCTGGAAGAGGAGCAGCCGGCTCTTTGGTCAAAAGACCGGCCAAGCAGCACCGCCAGCTGATGATTGAAAACACCGATTGCAGATTTTGCAACATGAACCTGCTCATGGGTGGCTTCCAGGAGCTGATCCTGGCGGATCACATCGGCCCGGTCAACCTGGCCGTTTTCAAACCGGCTCTGGATCAGGGAAAGGATTTGTTCATTGGCATTGATCTGATCCTGCAACAACCGGAGCCGGGCACAGGCCTCAACAAGCTGGTACCAGGTGCGCACCACTTCCGCGGACAAAGAAACCGCAGCCGTGCGGTAGGCTTCGCGGCCCGCTTCGGCCCGCAATCGCGCAGCATCGGTTTCCGAACGGATACGACCCCAAAGATCCACTTCGTATTCGGCGGTCAGGCCCAAACGCAGCATCTCGTCGCTGCTGCCGGCAGCCGCCCGGCTGACCGCTGCCTCGGAAAAAGCGTCAACCGAGGGGAAAAGGGCTGCGGATTGACTTTCCGCCAGGGCCCTTGCTTCTTTAAGCCGCTGCCATGCGGTCTTTAAATCAAAGTTTTGTTCCAGGGCCTGCTGCACCACAGCGTTTAAATCCGGATCATTAAATTCGGTCCACCATCGGTCATCTAAGGCCCGGTCACCGGATATGGAAAAGGATTTGGGTGTCTTCACCAGGCCTGGGGCAGACCCGTCCGCCTGCCGAAAGCAGCCCGACACAAACCCTGCGGCAAGCAGCAGTAAAACCGCCGCAATCCGGAACACAGCAGCCTGTGACCCGATTTTTGCCGGCAAAACAGTCCTGTGGGAGTTTGTCATAAAAAACGAGCTGCAAAGTTTCATGGAAAGGAATTTCGTTTCCGCACTCATATGACACAGCCCGGCCGGGGTGTCAAGAAAGCACGGGGGGCTCTTTTGCTGAAAAACCCGGCGTGTGGCGGCTATGCAGACCTTATCTTGTCAGCCCATGGCCGCACATTTCTTTTAAAGGGCGCCGCAGCGTCTGGCCTGAGCGTCATTATTAATGAAAACGGCCCTTTTATTCGGAAAGGGATTTGACAAACGCAATCACCCGCCAGCGGTCCCCGGGGGTGATGGAAGCGTGCAGGGGCGGCTGGCGGCCGTTTGGGGTGCCGTAGCTAATGGAGTGAAACAGCTCTCCGTCGGCCATGGCCCTTACCTCGGGGCTGGTCAAATCCGTGGGCAGGGGTGAAAAACTCTGGCCCACCGTGCCCATGCCGTCGTAGTTTTTCCCGTGGCAATGCGCGCAGAAGCGGGCATAAACGGTTCTGCCCCGCTCAATGATCTTTTCATCGGCCTGCTGCCAGGGAGAGTGCAGCTCTTCTGCCGGGGTGGCCCGCAGCTGGGCCTCGCCACCGGAAAACGGCACCACGCCTTCGGCCATTGTGTCAACAGGCCGCTCATGGGGCTTGATGGCCGGGGTCTCCCACATGCGGCCGGCGGACATCAGGTTGTCATAAACGGTCACCACCGCATAAATGCCCAGGGCCAAAACAACGACCACTGCCCCCAGTACCGCGATCCGCTTGATCATTGCCCTTTATCTCCCCGGATATGCTGCGGATGGGGCAGTAGTTCATACTCGCCAAAAGGCGAGGATGCCGGAACATCTGCAACCGTGCCATAGTCCCACCCGGGCTGGCCCAGATCGCCCACCACTGCAAAGGCAAAAAACCCCTTGGCGAAAATCAACACCAGCAAAAGACCGATAATCACCCAGGAACGCAGAACGCTTTGATTTTTGCTGTTTTCTTTCATCAGATCACCACCGCAAACATTCCCATAAACAGAATATAAAAAAATGCCCACACCACGGTGCCGGCAATGATAAAGGTCATGGCCAGGGGAAACGGGGCGTTTCGGCTTTGAATTTCTTCGGGATAGGTGTGCACGATCTCTGTCATGCGCGCATCGTCGTCTGAAGA
>JAGTVF010000134.1 GCA_018224315.1 Desulfobacterales bacterium
CCACACGCAATTCATGTATTGTAAAGCCCCGGGCTGCGGCCAGCACAGGAAAGAACCGGAACATATTTCCATAAAGATTTATTTCTTCGAGCACCTTTCGTTTGCATACCTTGACGGTACAGCTGAAATCGTGCAGATCCGTTCCGCCAAACCGCCGTGCAAGCCAATTGAAAACCCGCGACTGCATTTGATTGAAAGCCGGGTCCACCCGGTTTTGCCTCCAGGGACTGATAATATCGATTTCCGGATCCTCCATAGCTTTGATGCATTTTTCTATGGAGTCGTCTGTCAACTGCTGATAGGATCCGAAGATCGCCAGAATATCACCCCGGGCTTCATTGGCCACTGCTTTTAGACAAACTGCCGGGGCGACCTGGGTGCCGAACTCAAAAGCCCGCATCCGGTTTTCCAGCATGGTAAAACGATCCTGAACCGAGCGAAAGAAATTTCCGGTCCCATTGGCAAGGACAATGAGCTCATAGGATTTTTCCATTTTTGAAAAAACCCGGTCGAGATTGATCAAACATTGCGGGAAATCATCATATTGTGTTTCCAAAAGAACGATTACTGAATACATGCCCCCCCCTGGCTGAAATTCGACCACGACAGAACTCAAAGGCAGCCGACATTGGATGAAATATTGATCGGCTATTTCATCTCCCGGCGGATATAAATTTCTTTTTTTGAGATTTCCGGCAAACGGGCATGGGTCAGATCACTGGTGCTGACAACCAGTTCCCCGAGCACACCAAGAATAATCAGATAAATCACAGAAATTACGCATAAACCGGAGGCAAGCATAAAAAAGGAACCCTTGCCGGGGGTCCACCCGAGCAAAACCGTCAGTACCGATAACAGGGCAAAAAGGACGCTCAAAAAGAAAAAGGGAATGGCGCATAAAGTAAAGCCCTTTAAGGGGCTCGAGGAAAATTTAATGATCAGGTTCATGGCAAAGATATCCGAGAACACCTTAAATATCCGGTTGAATCCGTACTTGGAAACCCCGTATTGCCTGGGATAATGATTGACTTCCACCTCCGTGACCCGGGCGCCGGTCATGCTGGCCAACGCCGGAAAAAA
Organism: Desulfobacterales bacterium; assembly: GCA_018224315.1. Lineage (GTDB taxonomy): Bacteria > Desulfobacterota > Desulfobacteria > Desulfobacterales > Desulfosalsimonadaceae > Desulfosalsimonas. The sequence continues at coordinate 1,081 of JAGTVF010000134.1, forward strand.
ACGGTGCATCTCTCCATAGGCGTTTAATGACTTCACGCATTCGGACCGGTAGGCTTTCAGGGAGCATCCGTAATCATGCAGACGCACGCCCGTGGTAGCCGATATCATGTAATTGGCCACCCGTGACGGCAGGACCCGGGAAAAATGGTCCTGACGGTTTTTCCGCCAGCCGCTGACGATATCATAGCCCTCTGAAATTTTATCCAGCAGTATGGGAATGTCTGCGGGATCATTTTGCAGATCCCCGTCAAGGGTTACAATGACCCAACCCCTTGCATGCTCAAAACCGGCCACCATGGCACTGGTCTGCCCGAAATTGCGCCTGAACTTAATTCCGCGCAGACCCGGATAAGCATCTGCGAGGCTTTCAATCATGGTCCAGGTGCGATCTGTTGAACCATCATCGACCAGAATGATTTCAAAAGACAGATCAATATTTCTGACTGCCTTTGTTATGCTGTCAACCAAAGGTCCAACAGATTCCTGCTCATTATAAAGCGGTACAACAATACTGACCTGGACTGATTCGCTGGTTTCCGCTGCATTCATGGACCCACCTGAATGGAAAATCGGGTTGGGAAAGAAAGGTTTTTCGCCGGGATAAGACGCACTCCGTCCCTTTCAGGGGCAGCCGCTGGCTGGCCCTTACAGGCAAACTGGATACAATATAATACGGTTATACTGTCTTTGCCACCGCCGGCTTTACTTTATCTGCTGCAACCGGTAGCGGGCCAAATTCAAAATCTCTCAACAGCCTTTCGAATCTGTCCAGGGTTTTATCCAGGTTATTGTAGTGCCGGAACTTTGACGACCACCGGGCCTGGCCAAAATGCGGCTGCCCCGGGTCGATCTCCCAGGGGTGCAGGTAAAATACAAAGGGCCGGCCTTCCTTGTTGTTGATCCGCTTTAAGGCAAATTTTGTGAACCAGTAGGGAAACAGACGGAAATAGCCGCCGCCGGCAACCGGAATTTTTCTGCCGAAAAACACGGCTGTGGATATGGGAAATTCCTCCATGCCCTGCTTTTGAAGTCTGTATTGAAAACGTGGGCTGCCGGGTATTCCATAAAGGTCATGATGAATTGGGAAAATACTGGAATCTGTTTCAAACCCGGCGGATTTTAAAATATCCAGTGCCCACAGCGATTTTGCGGTAATCGAGTAGCTCGGTGCCCGGTATGCCGTTATGGGCCGCCTGGCGATCTTTTCCAGCACAGCTTTGGCCCTGAGGGTATCTTCCAAAAATTCCTCCGGGGTCAGATCATAAATTTTGCGGTGCCAGTAGCTGTGGCACCCGATTTCATGGCCGTTGTCTATGATCTGGCGAACCACTTCAGGATATTTTTCCGCAAGCCAGCCCACCACGAAAAACGTGCCATAAACCCCTTGATTTTTTAGTGTCTTGAGAATTTGCGAAAGGTTGGATTCTATTCTGGACTCCATCCGGTCCCAGTTTTTCGGGGAAACGATATCTGCAAATGCAGCCACCTGAAAATAATCTTCTACATCTATGGTCAGATAATTCTGCATTGTTCCGTTTTCCTCTCTACAGGCGCAAAACCGTTCTGCAGTCTCCTGACAGAACGGTTTCAAGGCTCAAAGAAAGCTATTTATCCGCGTTTTTTCTGCGAAGGACAATATTGGCCACTGCCGCCATCCCCAAACCCGAAATCAGCATGACCAGAGGCTCAGAAACCGGCCTGGGCACAATCGAGCGAATCATCACGACCAATTGATCCAAGCCCGAATCCTTCCGCCCGGAGGAAACATCATCATTGAGCACCGGCGCAGCCAGTTCTATCCCCGGAGAAAACGGTTGCTGAAAAAATTCTGCCTCCCCTGGCTGATAGGATATTTCAGCAAATCCCTGCCGGTCTTGCCCGGCGCCCTCCGGGTGAAGCCCCTCTGTCCGCGCAGATCGATTTTCATATACGGGTTCAGCAGAATTAGAAGACGATAGGCCGTTTGCGGCAAAACAACAAACCAATACAATCGTCATTGCAATACTGAACCATAAATGTTTTTCCGCTATTCTGCCCGTCATTTTACTTACCACTCTGTTTTTGCGGGGTTTCACCAGCCATAATCCTTCGGTCTTTTTACTTTCAGCATAAGCAATATATATGCCAGACACGCAAAGACGTGAAGAATCGGCCTTTCCGGCCCAAAACCGCAAAAAAACAGTCATCACTGGATTTTGACACACGCCGACCTGTTGAAAATTTTCTTCAATCACAAGGAATTGGCAGGAGAACGGGCCACCCTTCCAAATATCCGGAAAAATGCTCCGGATGTCCGGAAAAGTTGAAAGACTAAAAACAATAGAGTTTTCAGGTGTCTAAAAAAAACTTTCCGGAAAACCGAACCAAAAATTCGATTTTCCGGAAAGACAAAGATCCGAATCAGTCCCGACAGGGACTTTCCTTATTATTGAACGCTCAGCATGCGGCTTCCATGGCAGGAAACGAATCAAGGCTTCCGGCTTTTTTCCGCCGGCGCCGGGCCACACCTGCCAGAATCACCAGTCCCGCACCCAGCAAAACCATGGTGGCAGGTTCGGGAACGGGGGCCGTGCCATTGGCATCTAACACGGCTTCATTAAAATAAAAATCTCCCCACAAGGCCGTCAAGGTCGCATTGATTTTGCCCGTGCTGCTCAACTGTGCAAGGGACGAATCCGAATGAACGGAAAAATTATACCGGCCGGAATCCACTTCCCAGAGAGCATGTTCATTGCTTACACTCAACATGGCCAGTTCCCAGGTAAACGGATTTCGCCCGCGATCAGCGTCCCTGTCAAAAAAATTCAGGCCGATACTTGCCGATTCTACATCCTGTCTTGCGGGATTAAATCCGTTCCCGGTCAGATCAAATTCCCAGGAAATGGAACTGTTTTGGCCTAAAAATATCCAGTTGCTCATGTATCCGGAATCCGGAGAGAAGCGATCCGAATAGGTGTGAGGCACGGCGCCTGCATGCCCCACAACAAATAACACCAATAAAAACCCTGTCAAAATTGACCACAATCGATTCATTTGATCCTCCTTTATACCTTTTGTTTTTTGTTTTCCCATTCAACGTTTACCCCTTAAAAAAACACCCGGCGTTGTTGCTCCGAAGACAACATCAAGTGTACATTTAGATGCAATTTTCATTCCAGAATTCACAAAAGCGCTAAAAAAAAGCAATTGCAGTAAAACTCCAAGCCAGTACTTCAAAAATTTTTCCGGAAAAACAGAAAAATTCCTGAAAACCGCGTAAAATCAATTTATTATAAAAAACGGAAATCCGGAATTTGATTTCAGTTTTCAGGAAAAATCCGATTCCATAAGTTATTGCGTCAGCTCGATAGCAAGCACTGCCTGACTGAACTGATCTTTAAAAGACAACCCGGCTTCAAAGCCCCTGCCCGCCTCATCGCGCCTGCTCCAGCACAGCCTGGCAATCCCCTGCAGACAGGGAATCAGAAAATCATTGTCAAAATCAAACAGCACCAGGCTGTCATCAGGTATTTCTTTTTCCATGACAATGCGCATCCCCCCCTGACTATAGTCAACAGTGGTGGCCTTTTCGGCAAAATCGCCCGAAACCACCCCGATGGGATCACATGTCCGGATCAACACATTGCGCTGACGGGCAATGCGCAAAAACCGGCGCCTGCCGGCAAGCGACTGATCCGTCTGGATCTGATGGAGTTTTTCAGAAAGGCAGTATCGTTCGTAAGTGGAACAATTCCTGTAAAAGGAAGAGAGACAGTAGGTAAGGACGTGCGGCCTCGGGGGCAGGTAAATGCCATCAGTGTGAAGTCCGCAGGCTTTCATATCCTGCAGGAAATACGGGCAAATCTCGTTGTCCCGGTTTTCCGGTGTATCCATCGTTGGATCCTGCCCCTGAGGGTCTTGATTTGAGATAATTTTCCATATTTCTTTATTTCTTTTGCAAATAGTGGGCCACTATTGCCTTCCCTCCTGTTTTGCTGTGATCCCATAGCGTTTCATTTTATCGTAGAGCGTGGTTTTTGATACATCCAACCGCTTTGCCATCTCATCTATTCTCCCGCTGCATTCCCCGGCAGCCTTCGAGATCACTTCTGCTTCAAAAAGACGCACACTTTCTTTAAGGGGACGGGAAAGGATCTTATCCAGCGCAGAAAATCCGACTTTGCCCTTGCTTTCATCACCGGCGCTTTTCATGATAATGCCCAGGTCACTGGGAGAGATCATACCGTTTCTTGATAAAAGCACGGCCCGCTGGATCACATTTTCCAGTTCCCGCACGTTGCCGGGCCATTCATAAGACAGCAGTTTTTCCACCACACTGTTTGGCAGATAGGTAATTTCCTTATTAAACCGCTCCCTGTATTTCACCAGAAAATTGGTTGCCAAAAGCACGACATCCTCTCTTCTTTCGCGCAGGGGCGCCTGATGCAGATTGATGACATTGAGGCGATAATACAGATCCTCGCGGAATCGGCCGGCCTTCACAGACTCGGCCAACTCCGAATTGGTAGCGGCAATAATGCGCACATCCACGGATATGCTTCTGTTGGAGCCAACCCTTATAATTTCACCATCCTGGAGAACCCGCAGCATGGCTGTCTGCATCTTCGGGCTGATGTCTCCGATTTCATCGAGAAAAATCGTACCGCCGTCAGCCTCCTCGAATTTACCCTTGTGCGCTGAAGTGGCCCCTGTGAAGGCACCCTTTTCATAGCCGAACAAATCACTTTCCAGCAGACTTTCAGCCACTGCGGCACAGTTAAACTTCAGATAAGGCTTGCCCACCCGCCCGGAATGCTCGTATATCAGATCTGCCACCAATTCTTTACCGGTTCCGGACTCACCGGTGATCAAAACCGTGGCATTGGAGGCAGCCACCTGATAAATTTTATCCCTGAGCTGCCGCACAGGCTTGCTTTCCCCGAGCATTTTGTTCTTGCTGCCGGAAAGCCGCTCGGTCTCCTTTTTCAGATGATTGAGTTCATTGTAGAGCTGGGCGCGTTCAGCCTCGCTTTCCTGAAGGATAGCGATTTTTTCCCTCAACACCTGCTCAATGTTTTTGCTGTAGCGCTCCAGTTCCTGCTCATGCTTTTTCCTCTGTGTAATATCGCGCATAATGAGCAAGATCAGCTTGTCATCACGATAACCTTCAAAGGGGACATGAATGTATTCGGTATAAAAATCATCCGATATTTTTCTTTCCAGGACCTTGCCATAATTTTCGGTTTTTCCCTTACGGAGAAAGGGACATATTTTTCCGTCACAGGGAGAATCCAGATCCGCAATCATCTTGTGGCATTTGCGCCCGTCTTTTTTGCCAAACCGGGTCAGGGCCATATGGTTCATGTACACGACTTCAAAATCATCCTTTATGATCAGCAGCATATCCGGCAGCAGATCAAAAAGTGCCCTGTAATTATGGGCAAGCCGGGAAATTTCCTTCTGGCTGTCTGTCACAACTTCCTGCATGGATAC
>JAGTVF010000135.1 GCA_018224315.1 Desulfobacterales bacterium
GCCTTCATCCATGAGATAATAGGCAAAATCCATTTTCAGGTTTCCGAAGGATGTAATGTACTTGGCACCCAGGTCCATGTCATCGGACAGACCCACGTAATAATGCTGGTCAAACAACCAGCTCTGAGATACGCCATAAGGGCCCGGGCCGAAGGGAACCCGGTTGACCCCCACCTGAAGCTGGCTTTTTTCGTCAAAATTGTAGCCCATCCAACCGGTGTGTAGAAAGTGGTAGCCGTCATAGAATCGGTATTCCGCCTTTCCTACCCATTGGTCCTGTTCGTAATCCAGATTGATGCGAAACGTGTCAAGAACAAAATTCCCGCCATCATCTTCTGCGCTAGAAGGTGCTGATGGATCAGCATCGTCATAATCACCAATCACATAATTGGCGCGGATGGCGCCGCCTACGTCCAGGGGGCCCAATTCAATGGCCATGGCGCCGGCGGGGAATGCCAGTAATAATACCAGCAGCCCTGCTAAAAACAGGTTCCTTTTGCATTTGCTCATTTGTTGCTCCTTTCGTTTGTGTTTCTGGTTTGCGTTTTTTGTTTACCCGGAATTTTTCCTGCCGGGAAAACGGATTGCTTTTGCGCATTTTTTTCATGAAACTCCCGGGATAAAAGCATGTATTCCTTTTACCCCGGGAGTTTTTTCAGGTCAACAATTATCGGATTTTTCAAGATTTTAACGGGCGGTCACGGATGGATGGCCGTGCCGCCCCGGACAGCGGAAAAAGCCTTCAAAGCCTATTTGGCCGAAGCTTTGGCCGCTGCCAGCCAGGCGTTCCACTTGTCCTGGTTATCCTCGATCCATTCGTCCACGTGTCTTTCCACGTCTTCCTGCTTGTCTTCGCCTTCAAACATCAGGTTGTTCTGGGCGGCAATGTCGGGGAAGGGAACAGACATAAGGGCAAACATGGTTTTCACAGCCGGATTTGCCTCAAGGAAATCCTTGTTGGCCACCACGCGGATGTCATTTGCCACAAAGCCCATTTTGCAGGGATCGGTTACCGTGCCGGTCAGCCCCTTGGCGATCATGGCGTCTTCCAGGCCCTTCTGACCGTCCTTGGGAATGATCTCGGGAACGTTGATCCACATGACATCCTCGCCCGGCTTGAACTTATAGACCGTCCAGTTGGGGGTCCAGGTGTAGAAAAACACCGGCTGGCCGTCGTTGTAGCGGGCCAGAGCGTCTGCCATGCCGGCGCTGTATCCGGCCTTGATCAGGTTGATGTCATCGTGGAGGTCATAGACGTCCATGTGATGGGCGATGGTTTTTTCGCATCCCCAGCCGGGGGGACAGGCCACGAGATCGGCCTTGCCGTCGCCGTTGGCGTCAAAAGCCTCCTTGACCTCGTCGCGCCGGAAATCATCCAGGGACTTGATGTTGTATTCTTCCACATGTTCCTTGGATACCAGGTATCCCTGGACAGCCCCAGCTTGTACAACCGTGCCCGCCATCACGATCCTTTCGTCCCAGTTTCTGGGAAGAAATTCAGCGTGCAGGGGAAACCAGCCGTTGGCCCAGAAATCCACCTCGCCATTGGCCAGGGAGCGGTAAAAAATCGGGCCGCCGAGTTTTTTGGCCTCTTCGACTTCATAACCGAGATCTTCACAGGCCCTGGAATAAAGTGCTTCCAGGAAATAACCCGTGGTCCATGTGGCCGCGGCCGGTTCAATGGTTTTGCCCTTGCCGGGCAGGTCCTCTGCCATGGTAGTGCCGGAAAAGGCCATCATGCATGCGGCTATCACAAGCCCTGCAAGACCGATTCTTTTTGCCAGTTTCATGGGAATCCTCCTTTTTTGGTGTTGTCCTGTCATTGGTTACAGGTTGTGTTCACCGGGCATATGATCCACACCCGGCAAAGCGTTATTCATCATATTTGGTTTGCCCCAGTGCCTGGGTGATGCGGTCGAGCACCATGGCCATCAAAACAATGCCCAGGCCGCCGATGCCGGCCAGGCCCACCTGCAGGCTGTTTAGTCCCTCAAACACGGGCACACCCAGGCCGCCGGCGCCAATCAGGGATGCGATGACCACCATGGACAATGACAGCATAATGGTCTGGTTTAATCCGGCCATGATGGTGGTCAGGGCCAGGGGAATTTGCACCTTCCACAAAACCTGGCCCCGGGTGGCCCCAAAGGAGTAAGTGGCCTCGATTAACTCCGGGTGCACCTGGCGGATGCCCAGATTGGTCAGGCGGATAATCGGGGGCATGGAAAAGATGATGGTGGCAATCACACCAGCCACCGTACCGATGGAAAACAGCATGACCACGGGCACCAGGTAGACAAATGCCGGTGTGGTCTGCATGGCATCCAGAATCGGCCGTATAGAGCTGGCAAACCGATCGCTTCGCGATGACAAAATGCCCAGGGGAACCCCGATTAACACGCATACCACCACAGCGGAAATCACCATGGCCAATGTGGTCATGGTTTCGTCCCATAATCCGATCATGCCGATAAAGCCCATGGAGATAAAGCTGAAAAGTCCCACTTTCCAGCCCGCAGCCTTCCAGCCGCCGATCAAAAACAGCACCAGCACGATTTCCGGCGGCAGCCACAGCAAAAGATCGTTGATGCCGTTTAGCATCCATTGGATGGGCATTTTAATGGCCTGGAACTGCGGCCGGAAATTGCCCACCAGCCAGTCAACCCCGTATTCAATCCAGTCATCTAAGGGAATGGTGTATCGGAATATATCAAACATGGTGCCTCCTATGCGTATTGTTCGTCAAAATTGGTTTCCCGGCTCATTGTCCGCAAAAACAGGTGTCTGGAAATGGTGCCCTTGTATTTGTTGGCAGAATCCACAATGGGAACCGGGCATTCATATTCGGTGAGCTTGGGCAGCACTTCCTGAAGGGTGGCAGCTGCCTGAACCGGCTCAATGCCTTCCATATAAGCCGGGGTGATGTCCTGGGAATTGATGTTTTCATCCTCCAGGGCCTGCTGGATTTTGCCCAGGGAAACAACGCCCACAAACGTGCGGTCCTTGCGCAGCACATAGGCATATTCCCGGTCATTTTCATTGAGCCGCTGGCGCACCGCCCTGAGCCCGGCTTTGTGCAGGGGAAATGTCACCTGGGTGTTTGTGGCAATATCGCCGGCGGTATACACATTGGTGGGGTCCACCCCGCGGAAAAAAGCCTTGACATAATCGTCTGCCGGGTTGCGCATGATTTCTTCGGGTGCGCCGATCTGCACGATCCGGCCGCTTTCCATGATGGCGATCCGGTCGCCGATGCGCATGGCCTCGTCCAGGTCATGGGAGATAAAAATAACCGTCCGGTCGCTGCCTTCCTGGAGTTTTAACAGTTCATCCTGCATCTCGGTTCGGATCAGGGGGTCTAAGGCGGAAAACGCCTCGTCCATGAGCATGATATCGGGATCCACGGCCAGGCCCCGGGCCAGGCCCACGCGCTGCTGCATGCCGCCGGAAAGGGATTTGGGGTAGCTGTTGGCCACATGGTCGAGCCCCACCTGCTGGAGGGCGGCCATGGCCCGCTCTTTTCGCTTCTGCAGGGGTATGCCCATGACCTCAAGGCCGAATGCGGCGTTTTGATGAACGGTCAGATGCGGCATCAGGGCAAAGGACTGAAAGACCATGCTCATGTATTTTCTTCGCGTTTCAATCAGTTCCTTGGTGTCCATTTTGGTGATGTCCTGGCCTTCCACGAGAATTTTGCCGGATGTGGGCTCGATCAGTCGGTTTAGCAGCCGCACCAGGGTTGATTTGCCTGAGCCCGACAGTCCCATGATCACAAATACTTCTCCGGCATAAACCGAGAAATTGGCATCCTGGACCCCGATGGTCAGGCCGGTTTCCTTGTAGATTTCATCCTTGCCCTTGCCTTGTTTGAGCATTTCATAGGCCGGGTCGGGATCGCCGCCGAAAATCTTGTAGGCGTTTTCCACCACAAGGCGTTTCTGCCCGTTTGATGAGTCGTTCCCCATGGTTATTGTCCTCTTTGTTGGATGATCAAAAAATGATTGAATACATAATGAATATATATTGATAAAGTAGCGTGCCTGGTATTGGGCATCCTCTTAAAAATTTACTGGCAGTGCCGAAAAAATCAAATGAATTTATTCCCGTATTTGCATTAAGTTTTTGATATAGTATTGTATGTCTGTTTTTCTGCGCCTGATAAATAATGGTATTTACTACAATTTTAATTTTTTGTCAATTCGATTGAAAAACAAAGGATTGGTTTTGTCGTTATCTTGCATGGAAACAGATTGAAATTATACCAGATTTTGATATTGAAAAAAATAAGCGCCAGGCCATGGAATTGTTTTCCACCCGGTCTGTTGACCCGGGCAACACATTGATATCCAGGCAGGTTTTTGTTGATGGGCCTTGATTTTTTATCCGTCTTGCGGGGTGTTTTTACCTTTGCCGTATATGTCGTGTTTACCGGGGTGCTGTGCGTGTTTTTTTTTCTGGTGGCTGCGGTGAAATTCCTGGTTCCGGTAAAAGCGGTGCAAA
>JAGTVF010000136.1 GCA_018224315.1 Desulfobacterales bacterium
TTGTGCAAAGCCCCAAGGGCCACCAGTCCGGTCATGGTCCGGACGCATTTTTCACACCGGCCGCAGTTGAGCCGGTCCTCCACATTGGCCAGACACACGCGAAAATTATCAAAACCCGGTTCCCACCGGGTCACCATGCGCAGTTTGTCCAGCCGGCTCAAATCCGCGTCCCGGTGGCGGATGCGCAGGTCATAACTGGAATACTCGGGATCCAGCATGGGGTGAGAGCCGCAAGGGCCCAGGTTTTGATAATCATAGGATGAAGCAATGTAGAAAAGATTGACCCGGGAGGAAAATCCGTGGGCCACGGCCGCCAGCACCGCCCCGAAAAACCGGTTGAGCCACAGATCCCGGTCATCGCACAAATGGCGGATATTGGTATAAACGGCAATGGTATTGACCCCGGCTGCGGCCGCAACCCGTTCCATGGCCGCAAGCCCGCGGTCAAACACGTGATATTTCATGCCCCGGGCCGGAACACCGCCGATGTCAAATCCATGCACGAAAAAACAGTCCTGCACCCGGGCGGGATGGGATTTGGGGTATTGGGCCATGTTGCGCCAGAGTGCGGCAATGGAGTCAATACCGCCGGAATAAAACATTGCGGCATGGCGGCCGGGCTTGCCGGCATTGTCCGGGCCGTCTGAAAGGCGTTTTGGCTCAATCATCAGGGGCTTGTAGCGCTGCCGGGTCCAGACCCGCATCAGGGCCATCACAGCCGCCAGCCCTTCCATCAGAAACGGACAGACAGTGCCGTCCACGGCAATGCGCTTTTCCCCGAAATGCAGGGCCGGTATGATACAGCCCGTGACAAACGCATTGGCATCGGCTTTCAGGCTGCGGCCCAAACGGCCCGGGGCCTCGATGAAAATTTCTTTCTGCGGCTGATCACAATCCTCCCACACCACAGTGGCCCGGGCCCTGCGCCCCTTGTCTTTTTTTTCCAGTTCCAGATCCTGAATCTTCAAAACACGCCATCCGTTTTCCGGGCACGGCTGAGGCAGAAATCAATGATCCCCACGGCCATATCCTCTCCGGTTGCAGCCTCCAGCCCCCTGAAGCCCGGCGCGTAATTGACCTCAATGACCCGCCCCGCACCCTGGTGATCGAGAATAATATCCACGCCCGCAATATCAAGGCCCACTGCCCGGGCTGCGGCCAGGGCCATTTGCGCAATTTCCCGGCTCAATTCATAGGGGCGGCTTTGGCCCGATACGTGAAAGTTGGACCGAAAATCGCCTTCTGCAGGCGCCAGGGCCATGGCCCCGGCAATCTTTTCCCCGATGACCAGCACCCGCAGATCCGTACGGCCTTCCGGGGGGATAAACTCCTGGAGCAAAAGCCCCTGGCCCGTTTCCATGTGCCCGATAATCAATTGATCGGCATCGCGGCTGTTTTCCAGAAGAAAAACGTCTTTGCCCTGCCGGCTGCTGAGTTTTTTGACCACCAGGGGCAAGCTGTTCAAATGCTCCATTGCCGCATAAAACAACCGGGCACTGTGGGCAAACACCGTGTCGGGCACCGGCAGCCCGCAGGCGGCAAGGGCCTGGAGGGTCAGAAACTTGTTGGCCGCCGTCCGGATGGCAGCCACATTGTTGACCAAAGGGACCTTCATGGCCATGAACTGACTGAGCACGGTCAGGCTCGAAGCCCCGATCTGGGCGCCCTGCCGGGGCAGAACCACCCGCGGCAGGGCGCCGGCCAGGGCCCCGCCCATACCCGGCCGTCCCCGGAAAATCCAGGGGCCGGCCCGGTACGGATCAACAAGGCCCAGGGCGCATCCCCGCTTGTCCGCGGCTTCCAGAAGCCGCCGGTTGGGGGGATAATCACTGTCTCTGACCGTGATAACACCGATATCCATGGCAGTGCTTCCCGGATAGGTTTGGGTCCTGCACCGGGATCACAGACTGATCACTGCGGCATCGCAGGACAATTGAATCAGTTCCGCAGCCGTGCCCATACGGGCGCCATCAATTAAATCCTCCCCGGCAATGCGCCGGGCTTTTGCACACGGGGTGCAGGCCAAAATGGGCACGTCATGGGCCTGCAGGTATGCGATCAGATCGTCTGCCACATCGCCGGTGGCTGCCCGAAGATTATCGGCCAGACCCTTTTTTGCAATATTCACTGCTTCATCAAGCAAAAACAGGGTTACATTCTTGCCTTCCTTGTGGGCCACAGTGGCCAGATGCACGGCCCGGGTAGCCCGGTTGGGGTTGTCTGTGCCGCACGACAGGACAATTACCACATTGTTTGTCATATCCATCTCCGTTCTGCTTGCTTTGCTTTTACTGCCAATGACGGCAGCTTGAATCACTGCGGCCCTGCGGACCGGCCGCCCACGTTGGCCGGATCACCTTCATATCCCAGGGCGCGGAAATCCATCACCTTTTCACAGCCGTGGCAGTCCAGGCAAGAAAGGGCATCTTCTTTGGGGGCCACCTGGTGATTTAACCGCCAGTGCATGATGGTCTCCACAAAAACCACTTCCCCGGAAAAATCCAGGCCTGCTGAAGCCATGCCTTTTTCTGCGGCATCAACCCAGTCATAAGTTTCAAAATAGCCGCCGTCGCCAAAGAGCTTGGGCACAATCAGATGCCCGTTGACCGGATCGGCCGGCTCCACGCCTTTCATGATCTTGTAGGGCGTAATTTTGGCCTCCGGGTCGTGGATATCTCCCTGGGGCGGGTTCATCTGGGTGCCGGCCTCCCGGTTGATGGGATCTCCCTTGAGATACCGCTTGTGGGTGCCGTTATACCACTCATATTCGGGGGTGAGATTTTTTTCCCGGATCAACAGCCCTTTTTTCTTGCTCAATATTCTTTTCTTTTTCCCGTTGTTTTCCAGGACCTTGTCTTCCCTGCCGCTCTGGGACCAGTCCCAGAGTGTGGTGGTGGGCGCATCCTTTGCGTATTGGGGAATATGGCAGGCCTCGCAGGAAACCGCATTGGTGTGATCGTTTAACTTGGAAAGCATGGCCGAGGATTTGTCATGGGGCCGGAGGTCATGGCAGTCCGTGCATGCCACAGGCCCTTCGCTGACAGAGGATGTGGTGCTTCTGCCGGCAATTTTGTGATTCTCTGTGGTGTGGCAGTCCTGGCACTGGAAATCCATGCCGCCCATGTGCACGTCATGCTCCCGTGAAGGATCGGCCAGGGCCGCATCCATGTCCCCGTGCTTCACATTGTTGCCCCCGCCGCCATACCAATGGCAGGAACCGCAATTGGAGCGCGTGGGCTTGCCCACGCTTTGGGCGACTGCCAGCAGGTCAACGGATTGGTCTGTGTATCCGCACTCTCCCTTGCTGCCGGCATACTTGCCGGTCTGATCATGGCAGACCAGGCAGTCCACGGCCGCATTGTCCTTAAAGTCAAAAGTATTGTCTTCCATCCCATAGCCGGCGTGACATTTGGTGCACCTGCACCAATTGGATTCAATGCTGACTCAGTAATTGTTCATCAAATCCCTTTTGCCCAGCTGCTGGCCCTTTTCAAGCCCCACCACATGGGGCGAAGGCCCTTTCCACAGCCAGTGGGCCGATTCCAGCACTTCCTTTCCCTCCTCTGCATGGCAGTGCAGGCAGGTTTCCGTGACTTCCGGGCCGGATTCAAATTCGTCATGGATATAATTTTTGTGATCCACCGCCATGGCCGGGCCCGATAACATGGCCGCTGCCAGGACCCCGAAAACCCATTTTTTCATATGTTACTCTCCTTTTTCCGCGGCACGTTCAAGGGCGCCTGCAAGGGCCTCTCTGGGCTGCATGCCCACAAAGCGCTCCTGTTCCCGGCCGTTTTTGAGAACTACCAGGGTGGGAATGCTGTGGATGCCAAACTGCTTTGCCACTTCCCGGTTTTCAGATACATTGATTTCCAGTACCCGTACGCGGCCGGCAAAATCATCGGCAATCTGATCGACAATGGGTGCCTGGGCTTTGCACGGCCCGCACCACGGTGCATTGAAATCCACCAGGCAGACTCCCTTTTGCGTGGCCTGACAAAAA
>JAGTVF010000137.1 GCA_018224315.1 Desulfobacterales bacterium
GCCCAGCATTTATGAATGGGGGATCATTCTGCTGGTGCTCAGCATTGTATTGACCATCTATACCCTGGCAGAACGGTATCTGGACCTGGGAGCGGCCCCGGAGGAAGCCTGATGTTTTTTCCCGAGGCGTCGTTTGCCGCCGTGGCGGACTGTTATAAAACGCCAGCCTCCGGGCTGGCTCAAAAACTGGATCCGCTGTGCGGCCCGGAGCCGGTGCACGAAGGCATTTCGCCCCCTGACATCCGGGAACTGAAAAACCGGTTTGAAACAAGTGATCCAGAGGAGCTGCGCCTGGATCATACACGCCTTTTCGTCGGCCCGTTTGAACTGGTGGCCCCGCCGTTCGGGTCGGTGTATCTCGACGGCAAACGGACCCTGATGGGCGAATCCACCCGCAGTGCAATGGAATTATACCGCCGGGCCGGCCTGGACATGGCCGAAGATTTCAACAACCCCCCGGACCACGTGATTGCAGAGCTCGAATTTCTGGCCTATCTTCATTCCGCCCGCCGGGCCGCAGATGATGAGGATACCCGGCACCTGCTCCGGGATCTGCACCATCAATTTGTCCGGCAGCACATAGGCGCCTGGATAGAGCCTTTTACCGGCAAGATGGAACAAGGCGCTGAAACCGGTTTTTATCAGCTGCTGGCGGCTGTCACCCGCAGCCTTGTGCTGGCCGAGGCCCGGGCCGCCGAATAACAAAACCGGCCCTTTGTTTACAAAAATCAATCAGTGCTCACCCAAGCCTGCGGTACAGGGTTCTTCTGGCAACGCCCAGAATGTCTGCGGCCCGTTTTTTGTTGCCGTCAACCCTTTCCAGCACATGGGCAATATACTGCTTTTCCACCTCCGCCAGGGTCGGAAGCCGGTAGTCCGGGCCCCGGGCCGGTATGGGAAAATCCGCCATGGAATCCGGGGATTTTACGTTATCCCGGATCCTTGCCGGCAAGTCGTCGGGCTTGATCCGACTGCCGGTGCAGAATGTAACCGCCCGTTCCAGGGCGTTTTGAAATTCCCGGACGTTTCCGGGAAACGGGTATTGCTGCAAAAGGGCCAGGGCTTCATCGGCAAATCCGTGGATCTGCTTTCCCATCTGGGTGGCAAACCGCGTCAGCATCCGGCCGGCCAGCAGTTCAATGTCTTCGGCCCGGTCACGCAACGGCGGCACATGGAGGGTAAAGGTTTCCAGGCGGTAGAACAGATCCTGCCGGAAAAGGCCCTTGTTCACCTCTTCATCCAGGTCCTGGTGGGTGGCGGCCAGAATCCGCACATCCACCTGTTTTTCGCGGTTTGCCCCGATGGGCCGAATACTGCCGTCCTGAAGTATCCGCAAAAGCTTGGCCTGGAGACCCAGGGGCATTTCCGCGATTTCATCAAGCAGCAGGGTCCCGCCGTTGGCCTCCTCAAAAAGACCCTCCCTGGATTTGCCGGCCCCGGTGAAAGCGCCCGCGGTGTGGCCGAAAAATTCACTTTCCATGAGGTTTTCGGGAATGCCGGCGCAGTTGACGGCAACAAACGGACCGTCCTTGCGGTCGCTTTCCGCGTGCACGGCCCGGGCCACCAGTTCCTTTCCCGTGCCGCTTTCGCCCACGATCAGCACCGGTCCGCTGGCCGGGGACATCTGGAGGATCTGATCAAAAAGAATGCGCATGGGTCGGCTCTGGCCATACATTCCATGGAAATTCTCGAAGTCAAAAATCTGCCGGAACCGGTCGACTTCCCGGCGCAGCCGGCGGGTTTCCAGGATGCGGCCCGCCCGGTGCATGAAATGCTCCAGATCCAACGGCTTGGTGAGAAAATCATCCGCCCCGGCTTTTAAGGCCTCCACGGCCTGGGAAATGGTGCCGAATGCGGTAATCACAAGAAATGCCGGCGGCGCATGCAGGGCCGCGGTTTTTTTGAGCAGTTCCAGGCCGCTGACCCCCGGCAGTCGCAGATCGCTGACCACCAGATCCGGCTCCCAGTCTGCCAGCAGGGGTTCCGCTTCTTCTGCACTGGCAACCGCAGACGCCGTAAAACCCGCATCCGTGATTTCCTCGGCCAAGAGTCCGGCGAGGCCTTCATCATCTTCCACGATCAATATTTTCTGCTGTTCTTCCCCGATATCATTCATCCTTTGTTTCTCCAACGGCTGCAGCCGGCACTGAGAGCGGAAGCAAAAGGGTAAAACAGGCTCCGCCCATGGTACTGGTATCCACCTCAATGGCGCCGCCGTGGGCCTCCACGATGCCGTGAACCACGGCCAACCCCAAACCGGTTCCCGCACCCACGGCCTTGGTGGTGAAAAAGGGTTCAAACAGCTTTTGCCGGGTTTTTTCATCAATGCCGGGCCCGCTGTCTTCCACGCAGAACACAGCCCGGTCTTTTTCCAGCCGCCAGCTGACCCTGACCTGACCGCCCGGTGCGGCCTGGGCGGCATTTTTCATGAGATTGGCCAGCACCTGCTCCATTTGAACCGAATCCGCCTCCATTTCGTCTGCGTTTTCCCCCTCCAAAACAATGCCCGCATCCAGCCGGCGGCATTCAGGCTCCAGGGCGGCGGCGGCAGACCTTGCCAGCTGGGACATTTTCACCCGCCTGGGCCGCAGCTCGCTTCTCCGGCTGAAAGCCAGAAGCTGACGGATGATCTGTTCCATGCGCCGGGCCTGGGAGCGGATGGCCTGGATATTGTCTGCGGCCGGCTCCGGCATGTCGGCGATTCGCAGGGCCCGCTGGGCTTTTCCTTCGATGACGCTTAAGGGTGTGCCCAGTTCATGGGCCACGCCGGCCGATAACTGCCCGATAGCGGCCAGTTTTTCTGCCTGCCGGAGGCGTTTTTCCAGTTCTTCCTGTTGAGCCCGCCTTTGCCGAATCTCCTGTTCAGCCCGGTCAATATTGTCCATCATCTGGTTAAAATGTACACCCAGGGCAAGAATTTCCCTTGGCCCGCCAGGGGAAAACCGCTGCTGGCGGTCCCCTTTTGAAATCCTTGTCATGGTCTTTGACAACCGGTTTAAATGCTTTCCCAAAGCCCGGTGGTGACCGTAGAAAACCACGCCGGTAAGCCCGGTAAAGGCCAGAATAAAAAGAAATACCGCCTTGTAGCGGATATCCCGGATTTGTTCCTGAAAATCGCTGCGCCTGCGGGTGAGCTGCAGCAGCCCTGTAATCCTGCCCCCGGAATCGGTTAACGGCACAAAATAGGAATACACGTCCCGGCCGGCCACTTCCCCGTATTCCCCGTGCTGCTCGCCGTCTTTTACAAGACGGCTGACCTCTTCGGGCTGAGACTCGGGCTCGCGTCTTCCCGTGGTAGAAATTTTTCTGCCCTCTGCATCATAAACATAGGCCCCGTAAACCCGGCCGATGGAAAAAGCCGATTCCAGGGCCTGGGAAATGCTGCCTTCCCGATTCCGCTGGATGGCATGGCCAAGGGGCTGTTTGATGGCCCGGGCCACCAGTTCCAGGTCTTTCTGCATCCGTTTTTCCACCTGCCGCTCAAAGGCATGCAGACTCCAGAGCCCCACAAATCCCGCAGCCACAGCCATGGGCACCAGAACGGATATCACCAGCGCCCCGCGCAGGCTCAGATTTCGGAGGAATCGCCCAAAGCGCAGCCAATGCATTCTTTTTGATTTAAAATGGCACATGTGTCAATTTTATACATGACATTTTGGCATGTCAATCCAATTCCCGGACTTCAAAAAAAACCTCTAATTTTACAACAACAATCTGTAATTTTTGAAAATCAGTCACCTCTCAGGGTGGCCTGCAAAAAAATGGCACATATTGTGCTAATTTTCTATTCAAAATCAGAGCCAAAAGTAAACACCAGAAGATAATCAAAACAAGGAGGATTTTTCATGCAAAACACCATTTCCAAAAATCATGTAATCATTGCCTGTGCACTGGCGCTGGTATTTTTTCTGTGCGCCCCGGCCGCAGCCCAGAGCCAGGACACCGGCCAGCAGCAACAGCAGATGCAGCAGCAGGAAACCCCGGATTTCTCCGATGCCCGAATCGAGAAAACCGCCGAGGCCTACACTGAGATCACCAAAATCCGGGAACAATACCAGGACGAGTTCTCCCAGGCAGAAAGCTCTGAGCAGGCCCAGGAACTCCAGACCAAAATCAATAAAAAAATTACCGATGCCATTGAGCAAAACGACATGAGCGTCGAGGATTACAACGAGGTCATCACAGCAGCCCAAACCGATGAAGACCTGCGCGCCGAACTGCTCGACCGGATCCGAAACATTCGGGAATAGTACCAAAGACCCC
>JAGTVF010000138.1 GCA_018224315.1 Desulfobacterales bacterium
GAAAACGACACCGGCACTTTACCGCTCTTGCGGGCCCATGCCCTGCATGGCAGCCATGATCCGCTGCTGGGCCTCCTGGACAGCGGCCTCGTTAATATAGGGCATGGCTTTCATAAAGCTGCTGCTGACCTTTTGCATGACCTCGGGCTGCTCTTCGGCGGCCTGTTTGACCTCTTCGGGCATTTGCTCCGGATCCCGGAGTTCAGGGTATTTTTCATTGATTTCTTTGATGCGCGGGGCCAGGGATTCCAACCCTTTTGCATACGCATTCATGGCCGCGGCAACGCTTTTTGCCGAATCGGCCTTTTCCATGTCTGCATTATAATCCGCGGACAGATCCATCAAATCCTTTTGCACATCCACCACATCACTGTATTCGCCGCCGAATGCAGAACCAAACACCAGCAGAATAAAACACAAAACCAACATCAGTCGTTTCATCGGGGTTTCTCCTTAATTTTTTGCAAGTTGAAATTGTGTGAAAAGCTGTCTCTGACAGCTGCCAGCCTATGCTAACGGTGCAAGATGGATCAGGATGCCGATAAAATGAAGAGTGGAGCCGCCCAGGACAAACAAATGCCAGATGGCATGGTTAAACGGCAGGCATTTGGATACGTAAAAGACCACACCAACGGTGTAAACAAGACCGCCAAAGACCACCCAATACAGCAGTCCATGGGGAAGTATGGCCATCATGGGCTTAATGGCCACAATGGCCAGCCATCCCATGGCCAGATAAATGGTCAGACTGATAAACTTGTGGCGGCCCAGATATATCAGTTCGTAAATGAGTCCGGCCGCTGCCATGGCCCAGATCAGCACAAGCAGGGTCCAGCCCCAGGGACCACGCATGGCAATCAAAAGCACAGGGGTGTAGGTGCCGGCGATGAGCAGAAAAATCGAGGCATGATCCAGCCTGCGAAAAAGGATTTTCAGCCGGCTGCCGGAAACCGCATGGTAAAGCGCGGAAGAAAGATAAAGCATAAACAGGCAGACCCCGTAGACCCCAAAGCCGGCCATATGCCACACATCGCCGCTTTTGCAGGCAAGAAACAGCAGCACAGCAAGGGCGGCAAGGCTGAGCACTGCGCCGATGCCATGGGTGACCGAGTTGGCCAGTTCCTCGGCAAAAGAGTAGCGCCGGATGCCGTCCTGGTCTGCAACATCGGTTTTACCGGAACTTTCAATGGGATTTCTTTGAACTGGCTTGATCAGGCTCATGGCCATATCCATATCACAAATCCATGACAGAAGCGAGTACGGCAATTGGTTTACCGGCCGGCCGGGGGCGCTCAGGGCTGGTCAGGCTCACTGCCGGGCCGGAAATAATAAACCTGATCGCTGGACCTGCGGATCTCCACAAGGCCTGCGGCGGTCAATTGCGCCATTTTATCGGCCACCGCATTCGGATCCATGGCCAGGCCGACTGCAATATCGGCAGCCGTGCACGGCCGGCGCAACAGCATGTCCAAAATCTCGGTTTCCATGTCTTTTTCCGACGCGGCTGAATGCGTGTGGGCAAATTCGGCAATGACCTCTGCCTTTGGCCCCAAAACTGCAGCCAGGGCCTGGAGCCTGTCTGCGGGCACCTGGACGGCGTATTTTTCCGCAGGCGGCCGGACAGCGGTATTTAAATGAATCCGGTCCGGATCAATACTTTTCAAATGGAGATTTAAAGCCGCCATGGCCTCTTTTGTGTCATTGATACCCGCAACAATGAAAACCTCAAGCCAGATCCGGCCGGCATATTGTTTCCGGAACCCGGCCAGACCAGAGACCATTTTTTCAAATGAAATATCGGCATGAGGCCGGTTGATGCGCTGAAAGCTTTCTGCATCATGACCGTCCAACGAGGGCAGCACAACATCTGCAGCCTGCAGGTCTTTTTGAACCGCCGTATCCCACAAAAGAGAACCATTTGTAAGCACAGCCACCGGAAAAGCTGAAATCTGCCGGATATCCCGGATAATGTCGCCAATTTCGCTGTTTAAAGTTGGTTCCCCGGAGCCGCCCACGGTGATGTAATCCGGTCGCGCCCCGGCATCCAGGCGGGCTTGAAGTTCGGCCACGATACGGTCTTTTTCTATATATGGCCGCCGGGCAGCAGTGGTCCGGGGGGTACGGCCGATCTGGCAGTAAATGCAGTCATACGTGCAGGTTTTGTAAGGCACGATATCCACCCCCAGCGACAACCCCAGGCGGCGGGAGGGAACGGGCCCGTAAACAAGTGAATCCGGAAGTTTTTGATCTCTGGGCACGGCAGCCGGCTCCTTTTTGGAAAATTTGCGTTTATTTCAAAAAATCCAGGGTTTCCACCACAGCATTGAGCTTGCTGTAAAGCATCTCCCATTCTATGCGCACCGCCTTGAGCATTTCCTCCCAGTTGCCAAACAGATCATCATTGATCTTCTGCTTTTTGGAAGCCGGCAGCCGGCCGATGTGGGTGTAGAGATCGGAAAGTTTTTGTGCGCAATGCATCCGGTCAAACTGTCTTGCCGTATCGCGGGCGTTTTCGGCATATGCCTGCAGCCGGCCATCATCGGCAAAACATTGGGCAATGACTCGGGCAAAGGTCTCAGTGTCAGCATTTTCATCCAGCAGGCGCCCGTTGTGTTCGTCTCTGACCACTTCGCGGACCCCCGAGGCATCCAGGGCCACAACGGGATTGCCCGCGGCCATGGCCTCTGTGACAACCATACCCTGGGTTTCAGACTTGGAGGAAAACACAAACAGATCCATGGCATGGTAGGCATTGATCAGGGCATCCCCGGTCTGCTTGCCGGCCATCACCAGTCGGCCGCCCAACCCCTGCCCGGCAAAATCCTTCTCCATTTGTTCTCTTTCCGGTCCGTCGCCCACCACCACAAACCATGCTTCTGGATCCTGCTTCATGTAGGCGGCCACCGCCTGGGTCAGAAAGGACAGGTTTTTCTCCCTGGCCAGCCGCCCCAGATGACCGATGACCCGGGCGTTTTGCGGAATGCTGAATTCTTTTCGGAATTGCTGGCCGCTGCCCCCCTGAAAGGCCTCATAATCCACCCCCGTGGCAATGGGCGTAACCGGCGTTTTCACCCCCCGCTGCTTTAACAGGTCTGCAATGCTCTGGCTCGGGGCCACCACATGGGTACACATGTTGGCATAGGCTGTTGTCATTTTGATCACAAATTTCTTCATGGTGGGCGACTGGGAGGAGACATAATGGGTGTATTGCTCATAGAGGGTATGATGGGTAAACACCAGGGGTAAACCCCGGCGGTATGCCGTTCTCATGGCCGCATCCCCGAGCAGAAACGGATGGTGGCTGTGGATGATGTCCGGGGCGAATGCATCGATTTCCTCGTCAATGATAAAGGGAATCGGGATGCTCACGGAAAAATCACTTCCGTTGAAATTCTGGATGGCCGGGACCCGAAGGACCCGGGAATTTTTTTCCCGGCCGGGTTTTTTGTCCGGAAAGGTGGGGGCGACGATGAGCACGTTGCGGCCGAGTTTTCTCAGGTCGGTTTCAAACAGGGAAACCGAACGGGCCACGCCCCCCACATGGGGCAGGTAGGTATTGGTGAACATGCAGATATTCATTTTTCGCACACCTTGATATACATTTCATTGTCACGGGATCCGGCTTCCACGGCTGCGGTCTCATAGCCCGGCACCGCAACGGATATATCCGGACACCCGCTTCGCCATTGCCCGGTGATCTGCACTTCCAGACAACCCTGAGCGGGAGTCAGGGTCACGCTCACAGGACCATGTGGGGTGGGCGTGGGTCCGAAAAACAATTGTTGTTTTTCAGAAAGCCATTGCCCAAAGATTCCCGATCCGATGATCAGCTGATTGTCTTCTTCGCGCACAAACATATTGCGGATCATGACCACCCATTCGGCTGCAGCCCAGCCGTGCTGGCCGTCTCCCATGCATCCGCCCAGGGAGTGGGGATGGATGGCTTCAGGCCACTGACCGGTGGATGAAGCCAGCTCAGCCACTTTTTCGATCAACTCCTGAAAACGTGGATCACCGGAGCGCAGAAGCGTCTGGGCCATATCCAGGGTCAAATAGGCATTGATCCCGGAGTGAATCATGTCCTGGAAAAACGCTCCCTTATAAAAACAGTGATTCATAAGAAACTCAATGGTGGCCATGATCCTGGGCTCTGCCGCAGGGGTGATTTGCAGGGGGTAATCGGCCACAAGCGATCCAATGGCCCCGGCATCCATGCGGCGGTACGGGGACGCCGGCATGGCGCCGCCGCTTTTGGCCTCTGGAATGGCGGAGATGCTTGCAAAGATGCACTTGTAAAAATCCTGGTAATGGCGATCCAGCCTGTCTGCCAGGTCCGTGCTGTGAAACCGGCGCGCCATTTCCGATGCCGCCTTGAGTCCGGCCAGACACCAGAAATCATCCCAATAGTAAAAATCATTGGGCCCCAGATGCTCGGCGCTGAACCCGGCGGGCAGCAGTCCGGAATGGCGAATTCCCGGACTTTTTGGATTGCGTTTTTCCTCGATCCATTCCGCGCCTTTGATCACCGAATCCATCCACGCCTTTGGCGGCCGGGTGCCGGTGAGCTGCAGGTACCGGTGCATGATCCACAGCACCTGACCGTTGGAGTCCCATTCGCCTTCCTGGGACC
>JAGTVF010000139.1 GCA_018224315.1 Desulfobacterales bacterium
CCGGGTGCGCCGATCCATGCCCGGGCTTATGGCCGAAGCCGGCCAGGCTTTTGGCCTTCTGGTGCCCGGGGTGATGCCGTATGCCATATCCGTGTTCCGGGGTGACAGCTGGCAGGCGTTGTTTTCCAATCCGGCCTGCGCCCTGCGGGCAGCGGTGTTTATCCGGGCTTACATCCGGGCCTTTGGCGGCCCTCCGGGATTTGACACCCGCATGGCCATCGGCATCGGGGAGGTGGATTACGTGCCTGAACAACAGGTGACAGCCGGAGACGGCACGGCTTTCCGGCGTTCGGGGAGGATGCTGGAAAAAATGGGTTCGCCCCGGGCCGGGGATCTTCGCTACGCCTTTGACAATGAACCGTTTGAAGCCGTCATTGATGCCCTGGTGCGCACCACCGGCGCCCTGATGCAAACCTGGCGGCCGCTCCAGGCCCGGGCGGTGATGGGGCGGCTGGAGGGGTTAAAGATTGCTGAAATTGCCGCCCGTTGGCCCGCGCCGATCACAGTCCAGGCCGTGTCCCGGCACCTGAAAAAAGCCCGCTGGCATGCCATCTGCCATGCTTTGGCGGTGTTTGAGCAAACCCATAAAAAAATCATATAAGGTTTATTTTTTATTTTAAGCCTTATAAGGTTTATTTTCTTTTTCGGCTCACTGGGGTCATGACAACGCGGAATCCCAGGTAGTTGCCCTTGAAATCCGCATTCACGCTGGCCCGGTACGCGCAGCGAAGTTCGGTCGGAAAATTGCACCAGCTGCCGCCCCGGATCACTTTTCGGGAGCCTTCCCCGGAATAAATGGGGTTTTTGTAGCTGTGACGCCTGTAGGCCTCTTCATGGTAAGCATCCTCACACCACTCATAGACGTTTCCGGCCATGTCATGCAAATCCAGGCCATTGGGCTCCAGCCCGCCAACCGGATGCGTGCTCATACCGCTGTTGGCCGAATACCAGGCGATTTTGTCCAAAGGCTTGTTCCCGGGGAATTTTTCCTGGCCTCCGCCGCTTCTGCAGGCGTATTCCCATTCCGCCTCTGTGGGCAGACGGAAATGATATCGCCCCTTGTTCATGGCGGTTAATTTCTGGATAAAATCCCGGGCATCATACCAGGAAACCTGTTCCACGGGGTAAAGGCCGCTGCGTTTAAACCAGGCCGGATTTTTGCCCCGCACCTTTTGCCAGAGGGTACTGGATGCCACTTTTTTCCACTGTTCCTGGGTTACCGTGTATTTGGCCAGCCAGAATCCGTCGATAAAAACCTCGTGTACCGGCAT
Source organism: Desulfobacterales bacterium (assembly GCA_018224315.1). GTDB lineage: Bacteria > Desulfobacterota > Desulfobacteria > Desulfobacterales > Desulfosalsimonadaceae > Desulfosalsimonas. The sequence continues at coordinate 1,272 of JAGTVF010000139.1, forward strand.
TTCATCGCGGTTGCCCTTTCCGTCCCAGGTTCCGCAGCCCATCTGAAAGACTCCGGTGGGAACCCATGTGAAAACCATGCCGATGGTGGGCTCCACCCAGTTGTCCCCTGGCTGGTGCGGGCCGGACGCAGCAGGAAGGACGCGGGCCTTGTCTTTGGCGGCCTGCCGTTCTGACCCGGTTTTTTCCCGGGACCAGGGCTCGGGTGCCGGGGCGGCAGAAGAAAGTTGCTTTGCAATATCTGTCACGGCGGGTCCGGGCGTTTCAGTGTCACCAATTCGGCCGGCGCCGCCTGTGCCGGTTTCCACAAAAGAAGCACTGCCCCGAAGGTAACCAAGGATGGCTTCAAAATCCCGGGGACGGTCCTGGGGGCGGAAATTCAGGCACTGGCTGATTAAAATCTGGATACCAAACGGCAGGTCCGAACGGGTGAATTCCAGGTCATGTTCCCTGATCCGCCGAAGCCTTTCACTAAAGGTTTCCCGCTCATAGGGAAGCGCACCGGCCCAAATGAAATAGCTGACAAAACCGTAGGAAAACACCAGGCTGGAGATGCCTGCCTGGCTGCTGTGGGTCAAAAGTTCCGGGGCGGACCAGTTGGGGGTGAACTGGGCGCTGGAGGAAACAGAGGTGCTGCTGATGCGCTCCAGCCCCCCGAGATCCCCTATAATTAATCGGTTGTGCTGGTTGATCAGCAGGTTTGAGGGTTTGAGATCCTTGACGATAAATGATTCACTGGTTCTGTCGGAAAGCCGGTTTAAGATTTCAGCCAGCTCCAGCATGAGCTTTTCCGCTTCTTCCGGGGGCAGGGGGAAATGGTCCAGCACACGGTCAAGCAGGTTATACGGGCAGAATTCCATCAAGATCACCAGGTGTGCCCTGGCCTCCTGTTTGGACACCTGTTTGTCCACCAGATGAAAATCATAGATCTCAATGACGCCCTCGCCCTTGATCTTGTCGTAATATTCCTGGATGGCATAAAAATCATGGGAAATCTTGGAGTCCAGGTCCCCTGGGGTTCGGTGGGACAGGGATCGTTCCACCATGATGGGCACCACCTTGACCGCCCGCTCCTTGAGATTGTCCTTTACATGGTAGACTACCCCGTAAACGCCGGATCCGATTTTCCGGACGACCTCGTAGGTGGGAAGGCATTTTTTAATGATGTCCTTCAATTTTATTCCTCGATCCGGGCAATAATGAAGCTGGTATTGTCGGTCAGTCCTTTCTTCCTGGCGGCGTTTGCCAGCCTGGCCCCGTTTTTTACCGGTTCGGGGCCAAGTAGCTGATGGATTTGGGAATCCGGAAAAATATCCGTGAGTCCGTCAGAGCAGATCAGGTAGGTGGCTGAACCGTTGACGGCATGCTGGTCGGTATGAATTTTGCGCTGGGGCCAAACCTGGGAAAATACCGGCCCGATCCCGAATTCGATTAAATGTTTGTATGGATGGGTGGCGGCTTTTTCCGCATTGACCATTTTCTGGTCCACCAGGTCCTGGACCAGGGAATGATCATGAGAGATGTATTCGATAAAATCCGAATGCAAGCGGTAAACCCGGCTGTCTCCGGCGTTAAAGACAATGGCTGTTATTCCGTCGCAAAGCAGCCCGGCAATAGTGGTACCGCAGTGCAGTGGCAGATCTTTTTCAGCCCGGGCCTGAATGGTGGTTAAAGCATCGCAAATTGCCTGTTGGGAGATGCCATTGGTCCATCTGTGGCTTTCAATCTGTCTGCAGGTAAACTGGCTGGCTTCCGCCCCGCCCTGATGTCCCCCCATGCCGTCGCAGACGGCAAGCAGCAAAGTGTCCGTGAAAAAGCTGTTTCTGCGGCTTAAAAGATCGGCCTGAAACAAACTTTGTCCGTCGACAAGACAGTCCTCCTGCCGGTGGCGGGGTCCGATCATCATGGCTGAAAATATCTGGCATTGCATAAAATTGGCCGCAAAAGTGTGGTTTCAGATCATGGATATCATGGCAAAACCGATTGGAATTTGCAAGACTGTTTTTCTTCGGGGTTGCAGCAGGCAAGGTGTTTTGCACAGGTTGGCTACCGGAGCATGCCTGTCTGGCGGAGCCGGTAAATATAAATGCACACAGCGATCAGGATACCGTAGCCCAGGACATAGCCGCCGATCATATCCGTTGTGGTGCCTGAAAAGCCAGGGGCTGGATTCGCCCCCAGCACTGCTGGCAGTGTCAGCCGGGCGATGAGCAAACCCGTAAAAATCGGAAAAGCGATGCGCCGCATCAAAAAAAGACTGACAGCCCCGGCAATGTTGGCCGCGGGCAAAACCCCCCACAAGGAAGCCTGCAGAAGCGTTTTCATGCTGTTGACTTCCTCCGGGCCGGCCCCGCCCCGGTGAAGAAGAATCAGGACCATGGCCACGGTCATCAGCCCGGATACACCGAATCCCAGATAAAAAACCGAGATCAGCCATACCCAGATGGAACGTCGGGTTTTGCGGTGTGCCGGGCTCATTTCATGACCTTATAAAACAGAGGGGGTCAGGGGCCTGCGCCAGATTGGCAGGGCACTCAAAAAATTAAGTTGTAACGAGTTTTTTGGGTGCCCTGCCGGTTAATGGCATTCATCGGACAACTTGCGGTTAATGGGCCGCGCCTTCGGCGGCCTTGGACAGGTCGGCCGCACCGCTTTCAAATACCTGTCTGGCTGTTTCCAGAACTTCGGGCGGAAATCCCACGACCTTAAACATCACCCCAAAGGCCAGCACCCAGACCACCACCAGGGAAATCACCCACAGAATAAAACCGTACTTGATAAAGTCAATCGGAGCGATGGCCCGCTCGCCGGTATCCGGGTAGGTGCCCAGTCCGTAGACAATGGCGTTGTTGGGGGTGCCCACAATGAGAAAATGGGCAAAAGAGGTGGCAAATGCCACGGCCATGCCGGATGCCCAGGGCTCGCCGGCAACCCCGGACATAATGCCCATGGGGATGACAATGGGGCCGAGAAGGGCCGTGGTACCGGCATCAGACATGAAGTTGGTCATCAGCCCGGAAAAAGCGGAAAGCCCCACCCACAGGCCAAATCCCTGGCTCATGCCCGCATAGCTCAAAATGCCCATCACGCTCTGGGCCAGCCACAGGGCCGCACCGGACTCTTTGAGCAAGGCGCCCAGGGTCAGGGCCCCGCAGTACATAAACCAGGCGTCCCAGGAAATGCCGCCCAAAATCTTGTTCCATGCCGTGGTCCGGAAAATCACGGGAATGATCAGTGCCAGCAGGGCCGGGCCGCCAAGGCCCATGCCGGCGAAAATCCAGAGCCCCAGAATGAGGATGAGCATGGCAAAGGTCACATATTCCGCGTATTTCATTTTGCCCATTTTCCGGGTTTCTTCCTTCAAGGCCGCAAGGCCCGGGGTCAGGTCCTTGTGCTTGATTTTTCCGGAAAACAAAACAATCATGTACACGGCCACGATCAGGCCGAGGATCGGCACCATGGGAAATCCATAGGTCATCCAGGTGAAAAAGTCCATGGGCACGTCATAGCCCTGCCAGAAACCCATCATGATCACGTTTCGGCCGCCGGCCGCCGGAGATCCCACGCCGCCGACATTTAAGGAAAAACCCAGGGCAAAAAGCAGAAATTTGGCAAGGTTGGGATCATGCTCGATTCTGCCCCCGGTGCTTTTCTCAGAGACCACCCCGAAATAAACCGCCATCATCACCGGGGTCATGAATGCACACATGGCATGGGCGGAGATAAAAGAGCCGATAACGGCCATGCTGATGCACAAAACAAAAATCGGGGTGTAAAACCCCTTTGTCCATCCAAGAATCCATGTGGCCAAACGCTTGTGCAGGCCCACATCCACCACGGCCACCCCCATGGCCAGCACGCCCAGCAGAAACAGGGGGGCGTCGCCGGCAAAGGTTTTGCCGATCATGTTTTTGGGGAGCAGTTCGAGAAAATAGGCCAGAAGCGGCATGAGAATGCCGGTCAGGCCGATGGGAATGGCTTCTGTGGCAAAAAAGATAATGGCCATGGGGATGATGCCCAGCACGGTCATGGCCTTGTCTGCGGCCTGGTCCAGGTCTTCGGCAATGCCCCAGTCAATCATTTTATTGGCAACGCCGTGCTGCTCCACCACATCCACAAGGCTTTGGGGAGTGGGCAGAACAAAGCCGACAACAACAAAAAATGCAATACCGACAATCAGCCAAAGGGTCTTGTTGGCCAGAATCCCGCCCTGGCCGCCGGTGTCTATTTCATGGCTCATATGTGCAATCTCCTCGGGTTGTAAACGGTTTGAACTCAGATTACAGGTTGCATTCCTTCATTGCGTCCACGACCTGCTTAAATACGTCGGTCAATCGCAGAATGCCAACAATGTTATCCCGGTTGTCGGTGACCAGCAGAGATTGGTGCTGACCCATGACCAGCTGGTTAATGGCCACATCCAGCGAGTCGGCGTCCTTGACGAACTCGCCTTCCTCGGGTACGTGCATACAGTTTTTTACATGCATTGCCGAGGCTTTTTTGCAGATATCCCCCAGGGGCTTGTCCCAGAGGGAGAATTGTTTGACCATGGACCGCAGAAACTCCTGGCTGAACCCGCTGGCCATCATCCGCCCGTCATCCCGGCTGGCGGCCTGTTTGTATTTTGGCTCCAGGCTGCGCAGGATGTCGATCTGGCTGAGTTTTCCCACGACCCTTTTTTGTTTGTCATAGACCAGAATGGCCCTGTGGGGATATTGGGAGCCCGGGCGCTTGTATTGCTCCTGTGCTTTTTCCAGCGCCATGACCGCATCAAACAGGCTGGCGTTTTGGTCGATGGTGGCGTATTCGTCAAGCGGCACCATCATGTCGTGGACAGTAATTTTTTTCATGGCAGCACTCCTCTTGTTTTTCCGGCCCTGTCACCGGGTTTTGGCCATATCCTTCTGAATTTTTATGAAATTGATTAAAGTTTGGTTCAGCCTTTTGGCCATTGGCGGCTCTCTTTTCATTCCGGGCAAAATCCCATGGATTGAAGATTGTGGACTTACTAAATTTTCTTTTTTGTGTCCAGTTTTTTGTTTCAAGTTGTTTATGTTTCAAAATGTTTCGAAAAGCGTGTCTGCTGGATTTTTCCAGGGACCGGGAAGTATGGAAAAAATGGTCAAAACCACAAATAGCAAAATGTTTGAGCCCAAATTATATTATAATCTTTTTGGCCGGTTGCAGGCAACGCTGAAATTTTGTATACTCGGCCTTAATTTTTCTGTTTGTTTTTGTTGGATTTTATCATTTTTTTGTTTTTGACAGGAGAACCAATGATTCTGCAAACTACCGGTCCTGTAACGTCTTTGCTGCATGTGCTCGGCCCTTCTGATCTGCCGGCTTTTCTGATTTGCTCCGAGCTGCCGGTTCTCATTGATGCGGGCATGAGCGCCGTGGCCCCCCAATATATCCGTGAGGCAAAGAATTTGTTAAACGGCTGCGGCCCTGCTGACCTGTTTTTGACCCATGTGCATTATGATCACTGCGGAGCGGCGGCATGGCTGAAAAAAGCTTTTCCGGAAATGCGCATCTGCTGCTCAGAAATCGGAAAAGATCTGCTCACGCGTCCCAATGCGGTTGCCACCATCGGAGAGCTAAACCATGCCGGTGCCGGCTATCTCCAACAGATGGGCCAGGCTGACAAGGAGGCCCCGGAATTTGAGATCTTTGAAGTAGACCGGGTTATAGAAGACGGCCAGCGCATTGCCCTGGCACCGGATCTGAGCCTGCAGGCGTTTGCCACCCCGGGCCATACCCGGGATTCCATGAGCTTTTACATCCCGGAACAAAAAATTCTGCTTACCGGAGAAGCGGCCGGCATCATGGCACCGGACGGCTATATTTTTTCCGAGTGGCTAACGGATTACACCGATTATATGAACTCCCTGGAAAAACTGGCCGGCCTGGAAGTCGAGATCCTGTGCCCCGGCCACGGGTTTGTGCTCACCGGAAAAGATGCCGCCGACTACATGCCCAGGGCCATTGAAAGCGGCCACAGGTTCCGGGAACTGATTGAAACCACCCTTGAGCAAACCGACTGGGACGTGGAGCAAGCCAAGCAGCACATCAAGCAGATTGAGTATGACCCGCTTGCCGATCCCAAACAGCCGGAGTTTGCTTATCTGTTAAATCTGGATGCAAAGATTCGGGCGGTTATGCGCGTTTGTACCCAGTGATCCGGTGATGGCCGCCCGCGATATCCGGGCCTGGCCTCAGAAATCATCCGGCTGCTGCCAGGAGTTGGTTTCCAGGTCAATGACCAGGCGGTTGTCTGCCGGGGGCAAATCCGTCCACCAGCCCTCCACCAGGTCTTTTTGAAAAAATACAACCAATCTGCCCATTATCCCGGTGCCTTTTGTGCTGATAACCGTATCGGGTTGCTTTTCGTCGCCTGCCAGATGGGCCAGGTAGGCCTCTGCGATCTGCGGGGCCAGAAGATCCATGCCGTTTTCTGAAACATGGTATTTTTCCAGTGCATCCCTGGCCAGGCCCAGGGTGCCTTCCAGGGCAAAGTTGCGGGCATAATCGGCAAAACCTTCGGGCATGGAATCAATGGCTTTGATAAAGCGGCTTTCAATGGTGCAGGTCTGGTCAGCGGATATGGTGATTTTGCGCCAGGGACAGGGCCAGGTCACCAGGGAGCCGGTTTCAATGTCAAATACCGGGTTTGGAAGATCTGCAAACTGTTTTACCGTTATGTCCTGGGCGTGGAAATGGCCGGTAAACACCAGGCGCACCCCATAGGCGGTCAGCAGGCGGGCAATTGTTTCACTGTGATCCACCACATATTCGCCGTAGTATTTTTCATTTCCGGGGTAATGGGCCACCAGGCCGTGATGCATCATGGCAATGGCGGCCTTGTTGTTTTCCCGGGCTTGTATCAGCATGTCCTCAAGCCATTTAAGGGTGCTGTCTGAAAAACGGCCGTTTACCACCGGGTGGCCGCCGGGCTCATTTTCACGCCACAGGCATGAATCCAGGGCAAAAAGCCAGAGCCCGTCCACGGGTTCGGCCACATAGCTCAACGATGCGGGATCACGGGCAATGGCATCATCGTATCCGTAAGCGCTGTAAATCCTGCTGAATTCACCGGGCTCCACGGTGGCCACCGGCCGGCTGCCTTCATTGGTATAGCGCACCGCCTCGGGGTTGCGGACATCATGATTGCCCGGGACCACATAAATGTCGGCCGTCGGGTGCAGGCGGCTGATTTTTTCAGCCACCCGCTGGTGGTTAATGCGCTCGCCGTCCTTGGTCATGTCCCCGCAAATGAGAATGAAGTCAGCAGGTTGCGTTTGTATCTCAGAAGCGGCGGCCTCCAGGATTTCATCGCTGAGGGCCAGCATTTTCCGGTCTTCCTGGATGTAGCGGGCAAAGTCGGGCCCCGAGGTGCCAAGGCCAGGGTGGTAATAATGCGGATCAGTGAGCACAATAAAGCGGACGGCGGGGTAATCGGCTGGCTGCGGCAGCCTATGGGAAAGCTGTGGATCCTGCGGATACCGGAAAGAGGCCGGATCCGGTCCGGATTTGCCGCAATTTGCACAAAATATGCAGGCGATGAAGAACAAAATCAGGGCAATGGGCCGGTTACGCATGCGCTGCCTCCTTGCTGTGGAGATTTGTTTCATTTTATAGCACACAAGCAAGGGCAGTTTCACGCCAAATTCCACCCGGACGGCAAAAAAATCCGTACAAGGGCGGACACCCGGCGGACTGAAGTCGAAATGACCCGGTCTTTTTCCGGGTTTTCCGGTTGGCGCCGGCTTGTTTTCATGTCTATTTTTGTTTTGTCAAAGGAAAAGATTCACCCCATGTCCCAGGGAGGCTTGCCCATGTTTAAAGAAATTGAATCCATATTGTTTGCCACCAACCTTTCGGAAAACTGCCGGCCGGCACTGGATGCCGCCATGGCCATGGCCACCTGCCATCAGGCGGAACTGGTGCTGCTCCATGTCATTGACCGGGAGGTGCCGGGTCAGATTGAGGAGCATTTCAAGGGGGTTCTGGGAGAGGAAAAATGGGCGGCAATCAAACTGGAGCACGAACAGGATGCCCGCCATGCTTTGATCGGGAAGATGTCCACGGATAAACTCAGCCGCAAGGTGATTCAGCGCTACTGCCGGGATGCGGGCATGGATCCGGCCACCTGTGAATTTCCCTGGCGCGAGATTGTGGCCGCAAACAGCGACATTGCCGGCACCATTGTTTCCGAGTGCAATGAAAACCACTGTGACATGATTGTCATGGGCAGCCGCAAAGGGTTTCTGGGCGGAAATGCTGTGGGGTCGGCCATCAAGGCGGTTTTGCGCAAATCCAAACTCCCGGTGCTGGTGGTGCCGGCTCAATAAAAGCGGTTTGCGGCTTTATCTTGGTCTTTGAGCCGTTTTTTTGCGTATTTGACCGGAAAATCAGGATGAAGCAGATAAGGACGCATGTTTTTATCAAAATCCGCCCGAAGGCTTTCAAAAACTTCGGATTTTTCCTGCTGGTCAATAAACCGGCGTTGACGGGTATGCTCCCAGACAAGGGGATCGCCCAGGCGGTTTTTGATCTCTTCGGCCGGGGGTAGATCATCGCCGTCTTTTTTTGGGCAAAGGCTGTTGATAGAAATGGAAAGGCGGGCGCACAGGATCACCCGTATCCGGTCTCCGATCTGGGGGACAGATGTGTCAAAAATTTCCAGTACAGCCTGGTTGTCCAGAACTTGTTTTTCAATCAATGTTTCTTCCATATATTGGATAGTCCTTGTTTTGTTCAGGTTGGATCATGGCTGACCGCCTCGCAAAGTCGTTTTTAGACGACTTTGCGAGGCGGTCAATCTTTGTTGTCCGGAAAAAGCCGCAGTTGCATCTGCCGGGGTTTTTTGCGGGAAAAATCGTCTGCAGCCGGTTTTTTCAGACTCCGGGAGAGTTCCTCCATAAACGGCGAAGGTTTTTGTTGCCGGGTTTGTCCGTAGATTTTACGGGTGCGGGCCGAGCACAGAAACAGCTCGGACATGGCCCGGGTGACCCCCACATAAAAAAGCCGCCGCTCCTCATCAGCGTCTGCGCAACTGCCGTCCGCTCCATGATAGGGAATCAGCCCATCTTCGCATCCAGCGACAAAAACCACCGGAAACTCCAGGCCCTTGGCCGCGTGCAGGGTCAAAAGCGAGACCTTTTCGCTGCTGTCTTTGCAGAAATCCGGATCTGAGCAAAGGGCCAGCGTTTCTGTAAATCCCCGGCCATCTGGGCCAAAGGCCCCGGCCATCCGGCGCAGTTCGGCTATGGTCTCTTTTGTGCGCACGTCGGCTTCGGGCAGAAAAGGCCCGAGCCATTGAAAAATTTTTTCCAGTTTTTCGGGCGCGGTATTCGTTCGGGTGCCTGTTTCCAGATCTGTCAACTGGTTGACAAAACGCTCCAGGCTTTTTGATGCCCCGGAACTCAGGTTTTTTACCCCGGTCCGGTGGGTCTCTGCCATCAGGCCGTTGACCGAAAGCCCGTGCCTGCGGCCCTGTGCCTTGAGATCGGCCAGGTCTTTTTGGGGAAAATCAGGAAAAAGCGTCGCCAGGACCCTGAGCAGGTCCCGGCTGGCCGCGCATCCCTCCAGGATCTTGAGGGCTGAAACCGGTTCTGCAATGCCTGCGGCCTCCCAGGCATGGGCCTTGCTGGCCAGCCGGCAGGGAATCCCGGC
>JAGTVF010000140.1 GCA_018224315.1 Desulfobacterales bacterium
CAGCTCTCTGGATAAAAGTTGAAAAGATTTCCGGCTGTATCAAAATCCCACTGCCGCCAGGGCGAGATCTGCTTGAGTCCGGGATTTTTATCTGCCTCGGGCTTCAGGGATTGCGATATTTCCATGTACTGCAGGGAGGCCGTATCCCGTATGCGCACAATCCGCGCCTCTGTTCCATTTTCAATGCCCCCGGTATGCATGCAAACCTGGATGCATTGCCGGTCTGTATCAAAATAGACAGGAATAGCGGCTTTTTCCGGTGAGATGGCAGTAACCGCATTTACTGCGGTTTTTTCCCGGTCCATGCGGTTGACCAGCCGCTCGGTGGTCACGTCTGCCAGGCCGATGCCGTTTGCGTTGCCGTCACTGTCACGGGTGAGATCGCGCACAAAAATCCGCCCCGGACATGGCGGTGCAGAAAAATCACCGGCAATGTCCCGGTGCCGGCCCGTAATATTGGAATCCATGCCAATACCCGATATTTCCTTGCCGATTTGGTCCACCACCAGGATGTCCAGACGGTCAAAGGGAATCTGTCCCATCATGGCCCGGGCACGGGCCAGCAGCTGTTTTTCCCTGTGGATCAGGGTATCCGGGGCAAGGGCTTCAATTGCCGACAATTGCCCGCATCCATCCTCTGTCAGGGCCAGGCCAAAGAGGACCGGCACGTGTTGGAGCAAAACCGCGGCCGCGGTTTCGATAAAGGCAAAGCCGCGGGCAACCGCAAACCGATGGCAGGCCGCCGCCCCATCCTGCATGCCAAGGCCGATGACCAGCATCTTGCACAGGCCGCTTTCAATGGGGGCGGAAAATTTGGTGTGGGGCTTGATCCGGTTGACCGGCACAATCCAGTCGGCATCCAGGGCAACAGCGGAAAAATAAAGCGGCAGACCGTCGTCGGTTCTGCCGATTCGGCGGGTATTCATATCCGCACACACCGGCACGCTCAACTGCTGCCCGGTGATCCCCAGGGAAGCCAGCACCCGGGCCTGCCCCCCGGCGCAGGCACCGCCGTGACTGCCCATGGCCGGTACAATAAAGGGTCTTGCCCCTTTTTCCCGGAAAAATGCTACCAGCCCGGATATGACCGTATCCAGCCGGTCAATGCGCCGGCTTCCAACAGCTATGGCAATGGATTTTCCGTTCAGGCGCAACGACAGGGGCACCTGGCTGGCCGCAGCCAGGCGGGTTTGCTGTCCTGGATTCGGAAGCGCGGCGCAGGACAGGTCCTGATAATAGATCGCCATTTCCGGCAATGGGAAAAAATCTGGATACAATGGGATCTCGCGGTTGCAATGAGGGTTTGCACAGGAAAAACGGCAAGATCGTCAAAAAGGCAGTGCCGGACCTGTGTCCGGTGCGGAAAACCCCGGCCATGGCGCCATGGCCGGGGCAGAATCAATGGTTGTGCGATCTCTTAGATTTCTTCCACGGTGATGGCACCGGGTTCGCAGACCTCGATGCAGCTTTCGCATCCCAGGCATTCTTCGGCATTGACGGGAACAGACTTGCCGTCCTGGATTTCAAATACTTCCACCGGGCATACATCCACACACTCTTCACAACCTTCGCATTTTTCTGCGTCAACGGTCACATTAAAAGCCATTTTCAGATCTCCTTTCTCATTGTCTCAAATTATGATGATATATCGTGGGCCTTTGTCTTCGGCGTTTGCGCTGTAAGATTTTTCTCCCTATACCAATTAAATACTCGAGTCAAGGGCCATGATTCGATTTTTTGTTTCATGCCCCTGCAGAACCCAGCAACCCGACAATCCGGCCGGAATCGCGCATTTCGTAAAACGATATCTTCGGATGGAACTCCCCTGCCGACAGATCCGGCAAGCCGGCTTGTACGTTTTCCGGCAGCCGCTCCGGGATTGTCAGGGTCTCAAAATGTTCATCAACTGCGGAAAGCACCGCCGGACTGGATGTAATCCAGATTTGCGGGCAATCCGGATCACGCTCGGCCAGGCGGAGCCAGGCCCGGATCCGGGCATCGGGCATATATCCCCCGGGATCTTCAGACGCGGCCCCAGCGCCGGTGCCGGAACTGTCAGCTAAAAACCCGGAAGCCGGTCCAAAATCACCGCCCTGCCCCCGGATTCGGGCAAACATCTGTTGTGCCGTCCGATCGGTTACAGCCAGGTCATTTTCCAGTTCCGCTGCCTGGCGGTCAAATTCCTGGGCCATTAACAAAAACAGCCGGGCCATGAATACCGGATCCGGCGCTACAGGCTCGTCCTTGCCGCCCTTTAAAATTTCCGTGCTGATTTCCGGTACAAATTCCTGGTTGTAAAACCCGGCTTCCGCAAAAGACTTCAGGGCCGCGGCATGTTTCTGGTGCATCTGCCCCCAGTTCTGGTATTGCCGGGCCAGATCCATGAGATTTTTGTCTTCTCCGTGCACCGGGCGCCGCAAAATGATGCGTCCCTGCCGGTCAAGATCTTCCATGAAAGCCGGGACTGCGCTGTCAGCCGGCTGATAGACCACCGGCGGGCCGAAACAGGCGCAGCTCTTGTCCGCCCATCTTTCTGTAATAAATGTAAACGGAAAAAATGCAGTTGTTATCTTATTCATGAGTCTCCGATTTTTTCGTCTTTGATTTCAACACCGGCCTGCTGAAGCTGCTGCCGGATTTCATCGGCCCGGGAAAAATCCTTTCGGGCCCGGGCCTGATTTCTCTCCCGGATCAGGGCCTCGATTTCCGGGGAAAGGCTTTTTGAGGCAAAATCAAAAAAGCCCAGCACCCGGTCAATGTCTTCAAATGTTTTCAAAAACTTTTCTGCCTGCTCCCGGGAGAGCCGTTTTTCAGAAACCAGGGCGTTGATTCGCCGGATTTTCCGAAAGATCGCCGCCATGGCCCGGGGCATGTTCAAATCATCATCCATGGCATTGATCAATCCCTGCCGGATGTCATAGGCAATCTGGTCGATTTCCTCTGTGGATGCCGCATCGTTTCCGGCCTGATCAACCTGCTGCAGGCCTTCGATACAGGCATCAATGCGCCGGATGGCATTTTTGGCCTGGTCCAGGCGTTTCGGGCCGTATTCCAGGGGCTTTCGGTAATGGGCCGTGATCAGCCAGAAGCGGACATCCCGGGGCGTGTATCCCATGTCCCGGAGATCTTCAAGGGTGGGAAGGCCCTGCTTCTGCGCCCGGGTATCGGACTGTCCGGCGTGCACCTGCTCGCAGTGGACCCAATAGCGGGCAAGGGGTTTGCCTGTCAACGCCTTGGCAATGGCCCGTTCATTTTCGTGATGCGGAAAAACCAGCTCCCGGGTACTGGTGTGAATGTCATAGGTTTCGCCCAGGTGCTTCATGGAAATGGCCGCACACTGAATGTGCCAGGAGGGGCGCACGTTGCCCCACTGGGTTTTGACGTAAATGCCGCGCTTGAGCTCGGAGAGCCGGGCGCGCTTGAGCAGGGTGAAATCCCTGGGATTGTTTTTCTCGTATTCGTCTAAATCCACCGTGGCCCCGAGCTTGATTTTGTCAATGTCAATGCCCGACAGCTGCCCGTACTCGGAAAAAGACCCGATGCTGAAATAAAGGGACCGGAGCTTTTCATAGGCAAAGCCCTTGTCATAAAGCCCGGTGGCAACCCGGACCATGTCCTCCACGTGCTCGCTGGCCCTTGGAAAATGATCAGCCGGCTCGATATTCAAGGCCTCCAGGTCCGCCATGAACCGGTCGATATAATAACGGGTGTATTCGGCAAGGGATTGTCCGGCACTTTCCGATCCCTGGATGGTCTTGTCATCCATGTCCGTGATGTTCATCACATGGTTGACATCCAGATCCCGGTAGCGAAGATACCGGCAGAGCAGATCGGAGAACACAAACCTGCGGCACTCGCCCAGTTGAATAAGCTTGTTGGCCGTTGGCCCGCAGGTATACATGGACACCCGGCCCTTTTGAATGGGATCAAAGGGCATCTTGGACCGGGTCAGGGTGTTGAACAGGTGAATTTCCGCCTTTTTTTTGACCAAAAAACGCGGCGTGCTCAAATAGCGATCCACGCTGTCGGCAAAAATGGTCACAATGGTGCCTTCTGTCATCTCTGCGGCCAGCCGGGCGGCAATCACCATGGCCGCCCCGCTGCTCATGCCCACAAACAGGCCTTCTTCCCGGGCCAGACGCCGGGTCATTTCAAAGGCTTCCTCATCATCAATGTTGATTTTCTGATCCAGCCATTTTTTTTCAAAAATTTCGGGACGATAAGCTTCCTTGAGATTTTTCAGGCCCTGGAGCTTGTGGCCCAGGTAGGGCTCCACCCCTATGATTCGGATGCCCGGATCATAGTCTCGGAACCTGCGGGCGCATCCCATCACTGTGCCAGTGGTGCCCATGGTGGCCACAAATGCCGATATTTTTCCGTTGGTCTGCTCAATGATTTCCTGGGCCGTGCCCTGGTAATGGGCCTGCCAGTTGGCGGCATTGTTGTATTGGTCGGTCATGAAATAGCGGTCCGGGTCTTCGCGGACCAGGCGATAGACCTCTTCAATGGCCCCGTCCGTGCCCAGGTGCCCGGGGGTAAGAAAAATCTCTGCGCCCCGGGCCTCTAAAATCTTGCGGCGCTCCAGGGACACGGCATCAGACATGGCCAGCATGAGCCGGTAGCCCTTTACCGCACAGATCATGGCCAGGCCGATGCCGGTGTTGCCGCTGGTGGCTTCAATAACGGTTTTCTCCGGGGTGAGTTCCCCGGACTGTTCCCCGGCCTCAATCATGGCCAGGGCCGGCCGGTCCTTGCTGGAGCCGCCGGGATTGACGTATTCGAGCTTGGCAAGAATCCGGACGGCCGGATTGGGGTTTAACCGCCGGATCTCCACCATGGGGGTATGGCCGATGGCATCGAGTATGGAATCATGCATGTGATTGGGTCCTTATGGCACGCTTGCCGGCTGTGGGCCATTCAGGGCTGAAAATCAGCTTCAAGCCGGAGCGCAAGTTGTTCAATGATTGCCGCCCGCACCTGTTGCCGGGCCGCGTCTGCTGCGACCACCCGGATGCGTTCGGAGTTTTCGCGCGCCAGGTCCAGATACCCCTGGCGGACTTTTTCGTGGAACCGGATGGTTTCCATCTCAAACCGGGTTTCCTGCGAATGGCGGTCACCGGATTGGATCTGCCGCCATGCCCGGGATAGTCCGACTTCGGCCGGAAGATCAAGCAAAAAAGTCAGATCCGGCCGAACACCGCCCAGAACCAGTTCATTGAAGTCCCGGACGACTTCTGCGGAAATGCCCCGGGCGGCACCCTGGTAAGCCACGGTGGAATCACAGAAACGGTCGCAGATCACAATACTGCCCTGCTCCAGGGCCGGCCGGATCACCCGGCTGACATGCTGGGCCCGGTCGGCCTCATAGAGCATCAATTCGGCCATGGGATCCAGGCCGGCATTTCCCGGCGACAGCAAAATGGCCCGGATCTGCCGGCCCGCCTCCGTGCCTCCCGGCTCCCGGGTGACCACGCAATGATGTCCCCTGCCCTCAAGATATTCCACAATGTCGGGAATCAGGGTGGACTTGCCGGAGCCTTCAATGCCTTCCAATGTAATCAGCATAAATTCTGCAACAATATTTTTTCAGTCTGCGGTTTTCATTTTTCAGCCTGTGGTTTCCGGCCCGCCCCTGTAGAAAAACCGCTCCAGGGGCTTGTGATAGCCCGTCCATTGTTCGCCTGCATCCTGACTTTCCATAAATTCACGGATGCCGTTGATCTTGGCGTCAATCTCGTCAAGATAATTGAGCAATACGGCCTCAAGGGTTTTGGGGGGTTCCGGGGAACCCAGTTCCCGGCTGCCGTGATGGCTAACCATCATGTGCCGCAGCAAAAGCGCCGTTTGTTTGGGGAAATCCGGAATCTGCCGCACTTTTTCTTCCAGCATTCCCACCCCGATGACAATATGGCTGACAAGCCGGCCTTCGCTGGAATAATCAATGCTGGTGTCAAAAACAAATTCATTGATTTTGCCAATGTCATGCAGAATTGCACCGGTGATCAGCAGATCCCGGTCAATGCCGGAATAATGCCCGGCCACCCGGTCTGCGAGCAGGGCAAGCGACAGACTGTGCTCAAGCAGGCCGCCGATATAGGCATGATGCATTTTCTTTGCCGCAGGGGCTTGTTTAAACTGTGCGACAAAGCCAGCATCATTCCAGAAGGCATCGAGCAGTCCCCGCAAAATTTCAGAGGAAACAGTTTGCCCGAGAGCTTTGATCCGTTCCAGCATCTGCTCCGGGTTCCGCCGGCTGGCGGGCAGAAAATCAGCCGGATCAGAACCGGTTTCAGCCGCCTCCAGCCCCTTGACCACCACCTGCAGTCCCCCCCGGTATTCGGAAACATTGCCCTGCACACGGACCACGTCACCGGCTGCGGCCGCATCAGCGATCTGCTCCACGTTGTCCCATACAACGCCCCGGACCCGGCCGGTCTTATCCGATAATGCAATGCTCAGATACGGGGCCCCGTCTTTTTTGTGACTCAGCGTCTTTTCCGCCAGAACAAAGAGTTCGGTTACGGCCTGGCCGGATTTTAGCTGACTGACAAACAGCTTTTTCATCAAATGCCTGTCATTTCTGAATTGGCAAAATTTTTTCCAGCTATTGGCTTGACATTTTTTATTTTTCGGTTTTTTATACTGGAAATTCACCTGTGCATCAAGGTATTATTCAAAAGCTCGGATCAGACCGGTCCACAACCCTTTGGCGGCGTCAGGCGCGGCCATCAGCGCAAATGTTGCAAATGCCCATGTTTCGATTTTTACGGAAACAAACCTGTCTGTGGATGGCCGCCATATGTGCAGCGGTGCTGATGACAAATGCCGCTGTCGCCCAGAAAATCTCTGATCCTGCGCTGACCAGCGGCGGCTGGCAGGTCTTTGCCGACCGGCTCACCTATGATCCGGAAACGCAGTTGTACAAGGCCCTGGGCAACGTATTGATCATTCAGGGCCAGAAAGAATTAACAGCAGACTTTGCCACCCTTGACCAGGCGGCCAAAACGGCCAAAGCCGAAGGCAACGTGGTACTGATATCCGGCGGTGACCGAATGTCCGGACAGCGCCTGGAAATGAACATGGCCGACAACACCGGCACCCTTTACGACGGATTTGTGTTTATCCGGGAAAATCAGTTCCGCATCCGCGGCGATCGCATTGAAAAAACCGGCGAGGCCTCCTACCGGGTTCATGAAGCCTCTCTGACCACCTGCGAAGGCGATTCGCCGGACTGGCAGATCACCGGAAAGGAAGTGGACGTCACCATAGAGGGCTATGGATATGTTTCCCATGCGGCTTTCCGGGTTCGGCAAATGCCCATGCTGTATATGCCCTGGTTCATGTTTCCGGCCAAGACCGAGCGGCAAAGCGGCCTGCTGCCGCCCAGTGCCACTTATTCCAGCCGCAACGGCATTGAATACACCCAGCCGTATTTCTGGGCCATATCCGATAACACGGATGCCACCTTTTATTATCAGCACCTGCAGGAGCGGGGTGAAAGACTGGGCGCTGAATACCGCTACATGCGCTCTGAGGATTCCAAAGGCATTTTGATGATCGACGGGTTTAAAGACCGCAGAATCGATGACGGCACCGAGCAAGCAGAAGAGCTCTGGGGATATGATAACGACAACGCGCCACGGCCCAATGACGACAGATACTGGTTTCGGGCAAAGATCGACCAGGAGATTTTCGGCGGGGCCATGGCCCGGCTGGATCTCGACGTGGTCAGCGACCAGGACTATCTCCGGGAGTTTTCCGGCGGGTACATGGGATATGATGCTGCAGAAGAACAGTTTTTTTCCGAGTTCGGGCGGGATCTCGATGATGAGAACAATCCGGTTCGCACCAACCGTCTAAATATCAACAAGATCTGGAATTATCACGTCTTAAACACAGACCTGGCCTGGTATGATGATGTAATCAAGCGGCGGCAAAGCGATACCAATGATACCCTCCAGCGGCTTCCCCGGGTGGGATACAGCGCCCTCAAACAGCCCCTGCTCGATGTTCCCGGCTTTTCCAATCAGATGCTGTTTGCCTCCATGGACAGCGAATACACCTATTTTTTCCGGGAAGACGGACTGACCGGCCACCGGATGGATCTCCACCCCCGAATCTATCTGCCGGTCCGCCTTTATCAGAGCTTTACTTTTGAGCCGTCACTGGGCTTCCGCCAGACCGCCTGGTATGTGGACGGCGACCGGGAGGATTACACCGCCGGCGCCGAGCGCTACAAGCACCGGGAAATGTATGACATCGGTGCTGAGCTCTCCACTGAGCTAAGCCGGGTGTTTTCCGTTGACAGCGAAAATGTGGAAAAGATCAAGCACCTGATCATTCCCTTGCTTTCCTATGAGTATGTGCCCGAGTCCGATCAGTCGGAATTTCCCTTTTTTGATGAAAACGACCGGTATCAGCAGCGCAACCGCATGGCGTTTTCCCTTACCCAGTTTCTGACCTCCAGGCGCACGGTTGCCGGCCCGGAAAAACCAGAAGAACCAGAAAAAAATAACGGGCCCGAACACCGCTACAATCAGTTTCTGCGCTTTTATATCGAGCAGGGCTATGATTTCAACCAGAGCCAGGACCCGAATCTGGCCTTTGAACCCCTGTTTGCCGAACTCGACTTCACCCCGGCCCGGCCGGTTACCCTGCGCGCAGACGCCCAATGGAGCCACGAGGCCGACAAATTCATCTCCACCAACCTCTCTGTTCATTACCGCAGCAGCCGGGGTGACAGGCTTCACGCCGAATACCGCAACAACCGGGAATATCAATCCGAGGTGGAATACCGCAATACCAACCAGCAGGCCCGCCAAAGCCTGTATTTGGAAGCCGAAACCCCAGTAACCCGCCGATTGACCCTTCTGGCGCATTACGAGCGAAGCCTGGAAACAGATGAAAGCATTGAAACCGGCCTGGGTTTTCGCTGGCGATCCCAGTGCTGGACCCTCCAGGTTCGGTATGAAAAAGAGGGCGAGGACCATGACATCGCTTTTATGATCAATCTATACGGGCTTGGTGAATTCGGTGATTGATCGGTGAAACCATCC
>JAGTVF010000141.1 GCA_018224315.1 Desulfobacterales bacterium
CCGAAACCGGTCATTTCCACAAGATCCTCGGGCCGGCCCACGCCCATGACATACCGGGGCTTGTTTTCGGGCAGAAGCGGCAGGGTGGATTGGGCCATTTCATGCATGAGCTCTGCGGGCTCGCCCACGCTCAATCCGCCCACGGCATAGCCGGGAAAATCCAGATCCGCCAGGGCCCGGGCCGACAGCCGGCGCAGGTGCGGATACATGCCGCCCTGGACAATGCCAAACAATAGGTTCTGTCCCGGATTTTTGGCCAGCATTTGTCTTTGGCAGCGTGCGGCCCAGTCCAGGGTGAGCTCGTGGGCGGCCTGCGCCGCTTTTTCCTCAGCCGGATAGGAAATGCATTGATCCAGGCACATGAGAATATCGGAGTTGAGCGAGAGCTGGATGTCAACGGCATCTTCCGGGGAAATCAAATGCCGGGAGCCGTCAATGTGGGACTGGAAGGCATAACCGTCTGTGGTGATTTTGGCCATTTTGGCCAGGGAAAAGATCTGAAACCCGCCGGAGTCGGTGAGAATCGGTTTGTTCCAGTTCATAAACCCGTGCAGCCCCCCGAAGATGTCAATGATATCGCATCCGGGCCGCAGATAAAGATGATAGGTGTTTCCCAGGACGATCTGTGCCCCGCAGGCGCAGATTTCCTCCGGGGACAGGGCCTTGACCGTGCCCAGGGTGCCCACGGGCATAAACACCGGGGTTTTGACAAGGCCGTGCGCGGTGGCAAGGGTTGCGCTGCGCGCCCGGGTTTCCAAGCTTTGGGCTTCAATGGCAAAAGCGGACATAAGGTTGTTTTTTCCGGGTACAGGTGTTTTTCTAGTGGATGAACATGGCATCACCATAGCTGAAAAACCGGTATTTTTCGGCAATGGCTTCACGGTAGGCCGCCATGATATGGTTTTTTCCGGCAAAGGCCGACACCAGCATCATCAGGGTGGACCGGGGCAGGTGAAAATTGGTGATCATGGCATCAACGGCCTTAAACCGGTATCCCGGGTAAATAAACAGGTCGCATTGCCCGGCGCCGCTTTGGATATGGCCGGAATCATCTGCCGCGTATTCAAGGGTGCGAACAGATGTGGTGCCCACGGCCACGATGCGGCGGCCGGCGTGTTTGGCGGCATTGATCCGGTCTGCGGCCGCAGCTGAAATATCATAATGCTCTGTGTGCATCTGGTGCTCGCGGATGTCTGTGACCCGCACCGGCATGAAAGTGCCGTAGCTCACGTGCAGCGTGATTTCAGCAATCTCTACCCCCTTTTGCCGGATTTTTTCCAGCAGGCCGGCGGAAAAATGCAGTCCTGCGGTGGGGGCGGCCACAGCCCCGTTTTCTGCGGCATACACGGTCTGATAGGCATGCCTGTCTTGTTTTTGCCCGTTTCTGCGGATATAGGGCGGAAGCGGCACATGACCGATTTTGTGCAGGATTTCTTCAAACGGCGCCGCGCAGGTAAATTCCACCACAAATGTGCCGTTTTCAGCCGAGATCACCGCTGCATCCAGGCTGTCATCAAAGACAAGCCGGGTGCCGGGCCGCGGGGCCTTTGAGGCCCGGATCAGGCACCGGCATTCAAACCGGTCCGGGCGGGTACCGGTCTGTTTTCTGCCCGCGTAATCAATGAGCAGCACCTCGATTCTGCCCCCGGAGGCCTTGTGCCCGAACAGCCGGGCGGGAATCACTTTTGTGTTGTTGACCACCAGCACATCTCCGGCACAAAGAAAATCCGTGACCTGGTAAAAGTGCCGGTGCGCCGTGGCCCCGTCTGTCCTGGAAACCACCAGCAGACGCGAATCCTGGCGCTGGTCTGCCGGGTGCTGAGCAATTAAGCTTTCGGGCAGGTCATAGTCATAGGCGTCAATGTCATAGGGGTTCTGCTCCGATGTGACACTGTCCGGGTTCATTTAAAATAGCTCCGGCCGATATAGGTCAGAAACAGCCCCAGGAGCATGAGCGCAAATCCGAAAATGCGCAAGGTCTGATCCGGCAGTTCCAGGACCCGGGTCATCATTTCCTTCATCCGGTCGGGAAAGGCGAAATAGGGCAAGCCTTCAACAATCATGACCATGCCGATGACACACAAAAAAAAATCCATAAACGCTATCCTTAATGGTTTCGTAAAAATCTGTTTATACCGCTGCAGCGGTAGTTATGCAGAAAGTAAGGCCATAAGCGCCTTGGCTGATCGGCGGCGCGAAAAAACGAGTTTTCTCGCTCCAGGAGCCTCTTCGAGACTCAATTTCCGCTCGGAAACCCCCTTTTCCGCGCCGCCGTCAGGGTCCCGCAGTACAATATTGGCACAGGGTAAAAAAGGGATTTCCTTGGAACCCGCCTAGGTGATTCTTTATTTGCTGTGTTGTTCAAATCGTTTACTATATCTGCCGGCTTTATGGATTGTCAAAAATAAAACCACCCGGGACTTGAAAAAGATTTGCAGCCGTGGCAGATAAGGGGTTTGAAACCACGGCATTTATCAAGCTTTTCAATTTTACGCAAACAGGTTAAGGATCTGCCACATGCGCTATGAACCCGTCATCGGCCTGGAAGTCCATGCCCAGCTCAAAACCCGGACCAAAATATTCTGCGGATGCTCCACCGCATTCGGCGCCCCCCCCAACACCCATGTCTGCCCGGTATGTCTGGGCATGCCCGGTGTTTTGCCGGTGTTAAACCGCTCTGTTGTGGAATATGCCATGAAAATGGCCCTGGCCACGGACTGCCAGGTGGAAGGCACCAGCCGGTTTGCCCGGAAAAATTATTTTTACCCGGATCTGCCCAAGGGATACCAGATCTCCCAGTACGAGCTGCCCATTGCCAGAAACGGTCATGTGAAAATCACCCTGGAGGACGGCGTGGTACGGCGCATTGGCATCACCCGCATTCACATGGAAGAAGACGCGGGCAAGCTCATCCATGATCCGCACCGGCCTGTGAGCTATGTGGATTACAACCGCACCGGCGTGCCTTTGATTGAAATCGTATCCGAGCCGGACCTGCGCTCCCCTGCCGAGGCCGGGGCTTATTTGCGGCAGCTGCGCGCGGTGTTGCGCTATCTCGATATTTCAGACGGCAACATGGAGGAAGGCAGTTTCCGCTGTGATGCCAATGTATCGCTCCGGCCCATGGGTCAGGAGCCATTTGGCACCCGCACGGAATTAAAAAATCTCAACTCCTTTAAGTTTGTGGAAAAAGCCCTGGCCTGGGAAATCGACCGCCAGAGCGAGGTCCTGGAACAGGGCGGGGAAATTGTTCAGGAAACCCGGCTGTGGGACACGGAAAAAGGGTGCACCGTATCTATGCGGGGAAAGGAAGAAGCCCACGACTATCGCTATTTTCCCGATCCCGACCTGGTGCCCCTGGTCATTGACCGCACCTGGATTGACCAGGTCCAAAAAGATCTGCCCGAGCTGCCCGATCAGCGGCGGGCCCGGTTTATCGCCGATTTCGGCCTGCCGGAATACGACGCCGGGGAGCTGACCGCATCCCGGGAGTTTGCCGATTATTTCGAGCAGTGCGTGGGGCTTGTCAACCGGCCCAAGCTGGTGAGCAACTGGATGATGGGCGAGCTCACGGGCCTGTTAAACGCCCGGGATATCAACATCACCGAATCGCCCATATCCGCGGCCCGGCTTGCCGGATTGATCGAACTGCTCGACACCGGGGTGATCAGCGGCAAGATTGCCAAGACCGTGTTTGATGAAATGGCCGACTCCAAAGAGGAGGCCAAAACCATTGTTGAGCAAAAGGGCCTGGTCCAGGTCAGCGACCAGGGGGAAATCGAGGGCATCGTGGACCGGGTGATCGCCGATCATCCGGATGAGACTGAAAAATACCGCCAGGGCAAGAAAAAGCTCATGGGTTTTTTTGTGGGACAGGTCATGAAGGAGACAAAGGGCAAGGCCAATCCCCAGGTGGTCAACGAGGTGCTAAAAAAGCGCCTTGGCTGATCGGCAACACGGAAAAGCGAATTTCATCGCTTCAGCAGCCTCCCGGAGCCTCAATTTCCGCTCGGAAACCCGCTTTTCCGCGCCGCGCTCAGGGTTCGGTCCTTGGGTTTGGGTGCCAAGTAACTTCAAAAAAGTTGCCATCAGTCCTTGGTTCTATAATTTTCGCATGATGCCGGCCCGGTGGCGGTTTGCTCCCTGCTGACCGCTTGCGCGCTCAATGCGACTCGCAAACCACCCCCGGGCCGGCATCATGGCCGACTGTGTGCAAAGTTTCA
>JAGTVF010000142.1 GCA_018224315.1 Desulfobacterales bacterium
CAGACGGCTTTGCCGCATGCCGGTTTCCTGTGTTCTGTAGTGTATGTAAGTGTTACTTACCTTACCAGTGTTATAATACCAGCCAATCGGGCATGTCAAGTATAATCCGAAGCCAAAACAAATCCAGAGGTAATTTTTTTTGGTTCCGGCTAAGGTTCCGGGTGGCTGATTTTCAATAGAATCGTAAAAAAAAGCTTTTACCTCAATTGAAGTTCGTCAGGCCGGATTTCATTGATTTCGGTGCCGGACTTGAACCTGGAGACCAGTTCCCGTTGGATGCCGTCAATATCGGCGGCCGCATATACCGCATTGCTGATCTCCTGAAGCTTGCTGCGGTAAGCGACTTCGGACTTTAAATAACAGGCATCCGCTTTATCATCGTTTTTGCCGGATTGGTTGTTAAATGGCTTAACGTTGTTCATGATTTTTTCCACAGTCTCTAAAATCGATTCGCCAAAACCGCCAAAATTTAGGCGTCAGTGTCTTTCTGGGTCTGCCAGAAACGGTACAACTTCTGAATCCCCCCGCCAGCCAGGATCACGGCCATGAGGTAGAAGGCGATGTGCAAAAAGACCCGGACGGAGTCAAAATGGTCAATTTCGGCAACCTGCTCCATGATCAGCGGAATCCGAAAGAAAAAGGCAACCCCCATCAACAGCAGGGCCGCACCCCAAACCAGCTGAATCATTTCCCGGCCCGATACCTGGCGGCGATTTGACATATGCGGAATTTTTTCCTTAAATATTTTTTATTATGGACATGTGATTGTATACCTATTATATAGCCGGATTCACAAGGCGTGTCAACTTGCTTCAAAGCAGGCAGATTAAGGCGGCTGACCGCCGCTGCAGGAAAAAACTCCGACAGGGACCAAAGACTGAAACAAAAGCCAAAAGAACAACCCAAAAGAAACAGCCCAAAAGGAACAGCATGGATACCGCCAGCCAATCATCAGAACACAAGCTCAAACTGCGCAATTTAATCACCCGGGACTACGCAGATGTCAAGGAAATCATGGACAGGGTCTATCCTGACAAGATGGGGGCCTGGGACAGAAGCGAGTTTCACACCCTGATCCACCGGTTTGCCGAAGGCCAGATCTGCATCGAGGACAAGGGAAAAGTGGTGGCCGCAGCCCTGGCCATCATTGTCAGTGCAGATATTTACGAGGAAAAGCACTCTTACGACGATGTCATCGGCGGCAGCCGCATCAGCGGCCATGACTCGGCCGGAGACGCGTTATACGGCATCGACATCTTTGTCCATCCCGACTATCGGGGACTGCGCCTGGGCCGGCGCCTTTATGACGCCAGAAAGGAACTCTGCGAGGAATTAAACCTTAAAGGCATCATTTTTGGCGGCCGGATTCCGGGCTATGACGAGTATCACGAGGAACTCACGCCCCAGCAATACATCCAGAAAGTCAAAAACAATGAGATCTATGACCCGGTGTTGTCGTTTCAGCTGGCCAATGACTTTCACATCAAGAAAATTCTGAAAAACTACATTCCCGAAGACAACCAGTCGCGCTCCTACGGTGTGCTGCTGGAATGGAACAACATCTATTATGAAAAAAAACGAAAGCTGTTCGGCGGCAGAAAAGCCTATCCCAGAATCGGCGTGGTCCAGTGGCAAATGCGGCCCTTTGCCTCATTTGATGACTTTATCCAGCAGGCCGAGTTTTTCGTGGACGCCGTGGCCGGCTATAATTCAGACCTGATTTTATTTCCCGAAATGTTAAACGCCCCGCTCCTGCGCAATTTCAACCAGGAAAACCCGGCTGAATCCATGCGCTCGCTGGCTGAATACACCGAACCGCTCAGAGAATCGTTTCTCCGGATGGCCCTTGCCTACAACATTAACATCATTGCCGGCAGCGTGCCGGAATACTCCGGTGAACACCTCTACAATGTCTCTTATCTCTGCCGGCGCGACGGCACCTGGGATGCCCAGTACAAGCTCCACATCACCCCGGACGAGTCCCTGTACTGGGGTTTGCGGGGCGGCAGCGATCTGCGGGTGTTTAACACGGACATGGGCAAAATCGGGATTTTAATCTGCTATGACATTGAATTTCCCGAGTTGTCCCGCCACCTGGTGGACAAGGGAATGAACATCCTGCTGGTTCCCTACTGGACCGACACCAAAAACGCCTACCTGCGGGTGCGCAGATGCGCCCAGGCCCGGGCCATTGAAAACGAATGCTATGTGGCCATATCCGGCAGCGTGGGCAACCTGCCCCGGGTGGAAAACATGGACATCCAGTATTCCCAGGCCGCGGTGTTCACCCCCTCGGACTTTGCCTTTCCCCATGACGCCATTGCCGCAGAAGCCACCCCCAACACGGAAATGACACTGATGGTGGACCTGGACCTGGATTTGCTAAAGGAACTGCGGCAGCAGGGCAGCGTGCGCAACCTGCAAAGCAGAAGAGAGGATCTCTACAAAATACTCTGGAAGCCGGAAGAAGAGGATTTGATTTTTTAAAAGGGCCGCTGGTTGTCGAGTTCTTCCATTTGCGTGTCAAAGTCGGCCCGTTTGACATCGGCCTCAGCAGACAGGGACTCGAGCCGTTCAAAGCCGGCGTCGATTTTCTCCCGGCACTCGTGCAAAGCCCGGGACAGCTCGGCGATCTCCCGGCCCCCGCCATTTACTGAAGCCTCCTGCATCCGGGCGTTTAAATCCTCGAGCTGCTGCTCTAACTGTACGATATCGTTTTCAACCGCTTCGATCCGGTCTTCCACGGGTTTTAGCGCCCGGCTTTTTTCCGCCACGATTTTTGAGCGCAGGCGGCGGTAATCCTTTTTGGTGATCTGGCCGGCACAATCGGTTTTCTGCGCCGGGTCCTCACGCCTGCCGGCGACGGCCTCGTCTTCTTCCCATCCCACGGTTTCCAGAAATCGCTGGTATGTGCCGTCAAACACCTCAATTCCGCCGCCCTGGAAAACCACCAGCCGCCGGGCCAGGGCGTGGAGAAACATTTCATTGTGGGTGACCATGACCACGGCTCCGTCAAAGGCGTCTATGGCAGACAGCAATGCATCACACGACTCCATGTCAAAATGGTTCGTGGGCTCATCGAGCAGCAAAAAATTGGCCGGGGCGGCCAGCAGGCGGCCGAGCATGACCCGGCATTTTTCCCCGCCGGAAAGGACCCGGATTTTTTTTAAGGCCTGATCGCCCTCAAACAGCATGGAACCGCAGATACTGCGGGCGGCCTGACGTCCCATGTCCGGGTTGGCGGCCAGAATTTCTTCTTCCACGGTGCGCTCATCGGATAAGGTGTGGATATTGGTCTGCTCAAACAGGCCCTTGATCGCGTTGGGATGGTTGTCAATCCGTCCGGCATGCGGGGTCAGCTCCCCTGCCAGCAGACGCAGCAGGGTGGTTTTGCCGGCACCGTTTCTGCCCATAATACAGATGCGCTCGTCCGGGGCGATGGTCATGGAAAAATCGTCAATCAGGCAGGCCGCCGGGTCACTGGTTTGTCCGTTGTCATAGGAAAATGCGAGATTTTCCGCCTGGAGCATGTATTTTCCCGTAAAAGGGGCGCTGTTAAATGAAAAATCCAGATTTTTGGCCTGCTCCAGTTTTTCCTTCCGGGTCAGCTTGGAAAGGGTTTTGACCCGGGACTGCACCATGTTGGCCAGGCGGGCCTTGGCCCGGAAGCGATTGATAAAGCGTTCGATGTCTTTGCGTTTGCGCTCGTCATTCTGCCGGGTTTTTTCATACACCTCCTCTTCCTGGGCAATCTGGGTGTAGTATTTCTCCGTGCTGCCGGGAATTTTTTTGATTTTTCTGCGATGGATCCCGGCGATATGGGTGGCCACCCCGTCCATGAAGCTTCTGTCATGGGTGATCAAAAAAACCTCTCCGGGCCAGCTGACCAGAAACTGGCGGATCCAGCGGATGGAAGTGATATCCAGATAATTGGTGGGCTCGTCGAGCAAAAGCATGTCCGGCCGGGAGACCAGCACCTTGGCCAGGTTGAGCCGCACCTGGTAGCCACCGGAAAATTCCCCGGGCGCCCGGCCCATATCCGCCTGGCAGAACCCGAGCCCGGCAAGGATTTTTTCCACTTCCCAGTGGGCCTCTGACCGATCCGCCGGCAGACCGCGCATGCCTTCTTCAAGCACCGTGGGCGCAGAAAAAGATAGCTGCTGGGCCACATGACCGATCCGGTAATTCCTCGGCCGGGAAATGGTCCCGGCATCCGGGCTTTCCTCTCCGATGATCAGCCGAAACAGGGTGGTTTTGCCGTGCCCGTTTCTGCCCACCAATCCCAGCCGCTCGCCGGCATGGACCCGAAGGCTCACGTCATCAAACAGCACGTGACCGCCGTAGCTTTTGCTCAATCCCTCAATATTGATCATTTGGAAAATGTCTTTTAAAGCTATTCCGGTTTTTCGATTCCCAGCTTGCTGCACCGGTAGCGCAAAGAGCGGAAGGTGATGCCAAGCAGTTCTGCGGCCTTGTTTTTGTTGCCGTTTGTACAGGAAAGGGCCTTTTCCAGATAGGCCCTCTCGATTTGCTCCAGGATACTGTCAAGAAACACGCCCCTGGGCACCTCGTCAAGGTCAAACCGCCGGTTTTCAATCCCCTCGATCCAGCGGCGCTTGTGAATGGAAAGGGAAAGGTTGTCGGGCAGCAAAATATTGGTGCTCGACAGTGCCACGCTTCGCTCAATTAAATTTTCAAGTTCCCGGATGTTGCCGGGAAAATCATATTTCTGAAGCAAATCAACGGCATAAGAGGAAATCTTGGTCATTTCCTTGCCCGCATCCCGGGCGTATTTTTCCAGAAAATGCTGAGCCAGGGCCCGCAGGTCCCCTTTTCGCTCCCGCAGGGGCGGCACCTTGATTTCCACCACGTTTAGCCGGTAATAGAGATCCTCCCGGAACCGGCCGGCAATGACTTCTTCTTCAACCTGCTTGTTGGTGGCGGAAATAATGCGGATGTCCACGCACACGTCATCATTGGAGCCAACCGGCTTAAAGGCGCGTTCCTGGACCACCCGCAACAGGCGCACCTGCATGGGAAGACTTAATTCGCCGACTTCATCGAGAAAAATGGTACCGGTGTTGGCTGCCTCAAACAGACCCTTTTTGTCCTGGGAAGCACCGGTGAACGCCCCTTTTTTATATCCGAAAAACTCGCTTTCCATCAAGGTTTCCGGAATACTGCCGCAGTTGATCACCACAAAGGGCTTATCGCTGCGGCTGCTCTGGTTATGGATGGCCCGGGCAATGAGTTCCTTGCCGGTACCGCTTTCACCGGTGATCATCACGTTGGTGCGCGTGGGCGCAATTTGCTCGATAACCTCGTAGATATGCATCATCCTGGGGCTGTTGCCCACCAGGAGCCCGAAATGCAGACTTTGCTGCAGTTCGTCGTCAAGCAGTTTTTTTTCATCCGAAAGGGTCTTGAGCTCCAGGGCCTTGGCAATGGTCTGCTTTAACTCGTCATTGTCAAAAGGCTTGGGCAGGTAATCATAGGCCCCCTCGTTCATTGCCTCCACCGCGTTTTCAGCTGTGGCATAAGCGGAAATCATGATGACCACTGTATCCGGATTATTTGTCTTGGCCCGGCGCAGCACATCCAGGCCGCTGATATCGCCCAGCCGAATATCGCACAGAATCAGGTCATATGCATTTTCATCGATCATGGCCTTGGCCCGGCGGCCGCTTTCAGCCGTATCCACCCCGTAGCCTTCGGCGCCGAGCATGATTTCCAGAAACTCGCGCATGCTTAGCTCATCGTCAACAATGAGCAATGTGGCTTTTTCGGTCATAACAACAATCAGCAGTGTTTACAGGTTTGCATGATTTTGTGAATCAAAGACCTTTTGCCCGCCCACGATCGTATATCTGGCGCGGCCCTTGAACTTCCAACCATCAAACGGAGTATTGCGGGCTTTGGAATAACCGTCTGCCGCATGGTAGGTGTAACGGGCGGAAAGATCAATGAGGGTGATATCTGCCGGCAGGCCCGAAACCAGACCGCAGGGTTTTTTGATAATCCGGGCGGGGTTTTTCGACATTGCACCAATCAGCTGCGAAAGTGACAGAAGACCGGCTTCCACCAACCGCAACCCAAGACTCAGGGCAGTTTCCAGCCCGATGATCCCGTTTGCCGCCTGATCAAATTCGAGCTGTTTGTCCAGCACTCCGTGGGGCGCATGATCGGTTGCCACCGCATCAATGGTGCCGTCGGCCAGGCCGGCGATCACCGCCTGCCGGTCGGTTTCCGTGCGCAGGGGAGGATTCATCTTGGCATGGGTATCATAGGCGTTGACCGCTTCGTGGGTCAAAGTGAAATAATGGGGCGCGGTTTCCGCAGTCACATGGATGCCTGCGGCTTTGGCCGCGCGGATGGCCTCAACCGACTGCCGGGTGCTCACATGGGCGATATGAACCGGAGAGCCGGTCAGTTCGCTTAGTGCAATGTCGCGCATGACCATAATGCTTTCAGCTGCATTGGGAATCCCGGCAAGCCCCAGCCGGGTGCTGACGACCCCTTCGTTCATGGTGCCTGCGGCCAGGCTCATCTCCTCGCAGTGAGAAATCACGCAGATCCCGATGCCCCGGGCATATTCCAGGGCCCGGCGCATAAGCTGGGAGTCGGAAACCGGTTGACCGTCGTCTGACACTCCCACAGCCCCTGCGGCTTTCAGATCCCCGAATTCAGCAAGCTGCTGACCGGCAAGTCCCACGCTGACAGCGCCCACAGGATAAACCCTTGCATAACCCCAACGCCCGGACTCCTGGACAATAAACCGGGTCACCGATTCCGAGTCATTGACCGGAGAAGTGTTGGGCATGCTGCAAACAGCCGTAAATCCTCCGGCTGCTGCGGCCCGGGTGCCGGTTTCAATGGTCTCCTTGTATTCATGACCCGGCTGACGCAAATGTACGTGCATGTCCACAAGCCCCGGCA
>JAGTVF010000143.1 GCA_018224315.1 Desulfobacterales bacterium
TGGCAAGCATGATGCACTCAATGTAGTTTGCAAATCTTTGTCAAAAAGTTATGATTGACGTTATTATTCCGGAATAAATCAAAAAAAAAGCCAGCCACAAAACAACGGGTGTTTGCTGATGACAAATTTTTATACAACCGGAGATATGGGGGGAGGCCCGCCGCAACGACCGTTCCGTCTGGAAGACATTAATTTTCCAAGGCTTACACGGTTCGTCCGGCTCATATTGCTTGGGCTGGTTGTGCTGGGGGTCTTAATGGGTCTCAACTGGGCGCGGGGATTTTATACTGACTGGCTATGGTTTTCCAGCCTCGGCCATGAGCAGGTGCTGTTTGTCCGCATAACCACACAGATATGGCTTTACCTGCTTGCAGTGCTGGTTTTTGTCGCTCTGGCGGCGCCCAATTTGTATGCGGCTTACAGAAACACGGCTGATTATCAATGGCGGCAGGGAAAGGAACTGTCCCGGGAAGGCTATCAGGACGCCCGGCGGCTGATTCTGTGGGTCGGCATAGTCGCCATCGTGGTCGGGGCCATATTGCTGGCGGTTTATTTTTCCGCTCGCTGGGAGGCTTTTCTGCGGTTTTTTAACGGAGCTTCTTTTAACAAGGCTGACCCGGTTTTCAAGCGTGATCTGTCCTTTTACGTCTTTAGCCTGCCTGTTTTAAACTTTCTGAGAAGCTGGCTGTTGGGCGTATTTGTCGTGATCATTCTTTTTGTCGCGGGTTTTTATTACCTCACAGCCAACCTGAAGGGCGAAACTTTTTCCTTTGAAGGGAGCCTGAAAACGCACT
Source organism: Desulfobacterales bacterium (assembly GCA_018224315.1). Classification (GTDB taxonomy): domain Bacteria; phylum Desulfobacterota; class Desulfobacteria; order Desulfobacterales; family Desulfosalsimonadaceae; genus Desulfosalsimonas. Next base: position 795 of record JAGTVF010000143.1, read on the forward strand.
TGCTGATACTCGGCTCTTTTATTTTCTTTTTGATTGCCGCGGGCCACTGGCTCGGGAGATACGATCTTTTGTTTTCAAAGACCGGCACGGTTTTCGGAGTCGGTTACACGGACGACAATATTATCATTCCGGCCCGCACGATCCTGACTTTTATTGCAATCGGCGCCGGCGGCACGCTTCTGGCTGCCACCCGCTTCGAAGGATACCGCTTGATTGCAGCAGGTATCGGAGTGTGGCTTTTTTTAAGCATTTTGGGCATAGCGGCCCTGCCCGGCATTGTCCAGCGGCTGCAGGTGGAGCCCAGCGAACTGGCCAGGGAAAGGCAGTATATCGCCAAAAACATCGAGTTCACAAGAAAGGCTTACGGGCTTGAAGATATTGCGGCTAAAAGCCATCCTGCACGCGGCGAGGTCCGGTCTGAAACAGTTGATGAAAACCAGGGCACCATCCAGAATCTGCGATTCTGGGATGAGGGCCCGCTGCTGCAGAGTTATAATCAGATCCAGTTTTTCAGGCTTTATTACGATTTTTTGAGTGTGCAGACGGACCGCTACATGATCGACGGGAATCTTCGCCAGGTAATGCTCTCCACCCGGGAGCTTTCCTCGGAGAAGCTGCCCCCAGAGGCCCAGCGCTGGGTCAACCGCTATCTCCAGTTCACCCACGGCTACGGGGTCGCAATGAGCCCGGTAACAGAAGTGGCAGAAGGCGGCCGCCCGCAGTTTTTCCTTCGGGATCTGCCCCCCACTGGAAAGATCGAACTTGAGCGCCCGGAGATTTATTACGGATTAAAGAGCCTTCCGTTTGCCATTGTCAACAGTGACATGGAAGAATTCAATTATCCCGCACAGGACGGTCCGGTTTATACCCATTACCAGGGGAAAGGCGGGGTTGAACTGAGCTCTTTTTTCAGGCGGCTTTTGTATGCCTGGCAGTTCGGAGACCTCAATATTTTGATTTCCGGGGAAATCAATGAAGAGAGCCGTATCCAGTACAAGCGAACCGTGGCCGAGCGCTTTACCAAAATCTCCCCGTTTTTAAAGCGCGACGGGGAGGCATATACGGTGGTGGCAGACGGCCGGCAGTTTTTTGTCCAGGATGCATACACCACAACCGCCCGTTATCCCTACTCCACAGCCTGGCAGGGACAGTTCAACTATATGAGAAACAGTGTCAAGGCGGTTGTTGATATGTATAACGGCAATGTGGACTACTACGTTTATGACGAATCGTGTCCCATTGTTCAGACATACAGGGAAATATTTCCCGAACTTTTTAAACCGGCAGATGAAATGCCCGATTTCCTGCAGGATCATATTCGATATCCCATGGATCTTTTCAGCGTCCAGACCAGGATGCTCCTCCAGTACCACATGACAGATCCTGTGGTGTTTTACAACAAGGAAGATCAGTGGTCGGTACCGCAGCACGCCGCCTCCGGACAGACCGAAACATTGAGGCCGTATTACATCGTTGCACGGCTTCCCGGAGAAAAAAAGGAAGAATTTCTTCTGATCCAGCCTTTTACGCCTGACAAGCGCCACAATCTGGTGGGGTGGATGGCCGCAAGAATGGACGGCAAAAATTACGGCGAAAAGATTTTGTATGAATTTCCCTCAGGCAGACACGTGGACGGTCCGAGGCAGGTGGAGGCCAGGATCGACAACGATGCGGTGATATCCGAGCAGTTCACCCTTTGGGGGCAGGTGGGCTCCGAGGTCATGCGCGGTGATATCCTGGTAATTCCGCTGGGGCAGAGTCTGCTGTATGCCGAACCGGTATTTTTAAGACCCGAATCCCTTGAATTTCCGGAACTAAGGCGCATTATTCTTGCCGACACCCGCCGGGTGGTTATGCACCCGAGCCTGGAAGACTCTGTTGACGCGCTTGTGGGGAAAAAGGCTAAAGTGGCTCCCGCCGTTGAGGAAGATGCGGATCTGGAGGAAAATAAGGCAGGTATCAAACCGGGCGATGAGGGTGTTCCGGCCGAAAGGCTGGAAGCCGTGCGAGAAGGGCTCCAGGATGCAATCGACAGGCTGCAGGAAGTGGCAGACCAATTAAACCGTATGGAGCAGCCGCGGGAATAGTAAAAAACCCGACCCGGCCTTAAAGCGACAACGAACATCCTTTTCGTATTTTATTTAAATGTACTGGAAAATCACGAGCTGGTCACCCTGATTCCCA